>CAZEWE010000092.1:0-10324 GCA_964515765.1 uncultured Methanospirillum sp.
CACCGAGCAGGGTCAGTCCGATAATAAGGAATGTTTTTGCCCGAAGATCCATGAATAACTCCTTCGGATCATTCCCCCATCATGGGGGCCATGGACAGATGCCAGATTACGATGGAACGGTGATCGTAATAAATGAACCGGAATATATACCAAACATATTCATAATCGGCCGGGCAGTAATTATATATTGTCTTTCTTCATGGCCTGAACCGGCACAAAACCCCTTGCCACCTTCATCAGCAGACCTGAAAAAGTCTGGTGATATGTCCAGGTCCGGACATAAGGAACGAAGTACCTGACGAATGTCCTTTAAGAAGAGTCCGGAGCTCCTCTCTTCAATACATTCCTCAGCTGCCTGATTCATCCAGAGTATTGCATGATCCGAGTTGATAATTATCACCGGATGAGATGAGTCTGAAATCTGAACCCACATGGAGGGAGAGAGACCTGCCTTTTTTCCCTCTGTTGTCTGACGGATCTTCTCACAAAGATTGAGGCTGACCTTGATGGCGCAATAGAGAAGACTCGGGTTGACCGGTTTTATCAGAAACCCAAATGGCATTGAACCCATGGCTTTCTCAAAAACCTTCTTCTCATCATGCCCGGTGACAAAGATTACCGGTAAAGAGAAGACGTTGAAGAGTTGTGCCGCAGCTTCTATCCCAGACATCACGCCGGGAAGATCAATATCCATAAGCACCACATCTGGTTTTTCTGCGGCAACCTGCTCAAGTACCTGTTCACCTGAGTTTACCGGGGTATGAACAGTAAATCCACTGTCGCGTAGGATTGAGATTAAGACCCGGGCAATTATCTCATCGTCCTCAACAATCAGGACTGAATTTTCAGGCATATATGCTAGACCTCAGGGGTTCGCCCCGGACATGTGGGGGCACACGCATGTTCTCGTTATCATTGTAGGAATAATCGATATAAAGTAATTCCGAGATCTCAGTTTCGCAGAATAGGTATTCTACGAAATACTTAATATTTTAGAGATAGACTAATTATTACAGTGGAAACAGGATATTTTTCAGAATGGATTCCCCGGTTTATCCAGTATCTGAAAATGAGGAATTATTCGCAGAAAACACTGAGCAGTTATGACCTGACTATCAGGCGGTTTGGTCAGTTCATCTGGCTGACGAGATCCTTCCGGGGTGACCTGTCCAAAAAGTGGGAACATAAGGAACTGCTCAGACTTGAGACCGAAGTGTATGTCAGTGCACCCGAGATCTCCCGGTACTTAGAATTCCTCTCTCATGACCGACAGTATCATGCCACAACATACAACCGCATCCTCTCCTCACTCTCATCCTTTTACCGGTTTCTTCTCATGCAGGAAGTGGTGGACACAAACCCGGTCCCACGGGTTGACCGTCCCAAGGTAAAGGAGAAAGAACTGAAGTATCTCAAACACAGCCAGGTCATGCGTCTCTTACAGACGATACCGGATGAACGTGACCGGCTCATGATCAGGATTATTTATGCAACCGGGGTGCGGGTATCTGAACTCTGCACGATGAATGTTGAGGATGTCGATTTTGATGATCAGATGATCCGGGTGCTTGGTAAGGGAGGAAAAGTCAGGATGGTCTTTGTGGATGAAGATACACTGGATGAGATCGCAGGTCTTATCGGGAACCGGCTGTCAGGTCCGCTCTTTCCCGGACAGGGAGGGAATCATATATCTACGAGAACCGTGCAGCTTATCTTTAAAAAATACGCCCCACCAGGAATCACCCCCCACAAGATAAGGCATAGTTACGCCAGTGAGCTGTACCGGAGGTCCAGAAATCTCCGGGTCGTGCAGGAGAACCTGGGGCATGCATCAATAAAAACCACAGAAGTGTATCTCCATACCGATGTGGATGAACGCCGCCAGGTGTACCGGGAGTTTTTCCCGCTTGCTGCTCCAAACAGACGACCAGTCTCTGAAATCAGCACCAGAGAGCCATACCAGAGAGAAGAACCATGAAAACAATACGGACGACAGATGGAAAATGGCTGCAGATAGATCCGAAAACCGACCCCTGGATCTTGAAAACACCACATTCTTCAGTCAGGGCATCGCTTGATTACCGGAAAGGGGAAGACCTCTACCTCCGGACACTCCCGGATGGGACACAGTATTATTACCTCATATCCTGGACCGACTGGCAGCGCGAGTCCAAGGAAGCGTACAGAACCCTCTCTGAAGATGAGGCGAAGGATTTCCTCATAAAAAAGGCACAATCAGCAGGAAAAATCGGCCTTGATCCCGATATTTCAGATAGGATTGAAAAATTTTTCCCAGGGCTTCTGAAAAGACGCAGATAAGTGATGCGGGAATTTCTATATTCTAGCAGTACTAATATGTAAAGGCAAGGTCTGTCCTGCTCATCTCAACTCCCGTAGTGTAGGGGTCAATCATATCGGATTTTGGTTCCGATGACGACGGTTCGAATCCGTCCGGGAGTATCTATTTTCCAGGTCGTATTCTGTCTGGCAGTTCTTTTCTTCTGCATAAATTCTTCACAAAACCGACGGCCATTAACTATATACGATATATGAAGATAATCACCTATCAGCAAGAGTGCACGGGCATATTATGATAGGCATTCGATGGATAGATTTCGATCATATTCCTGACCGTCTTTCAGGACTGATCGATCTCTCATATAATCTCTGGTCCTCATGGCACCCTGAAGCATGGCTCCTCTTTAAAAATCTGAACCGACAGGGATGGAAAGAATCCATTCATAATCCGGTCAGAATGGTCCAGGAGCTCCCTCCTGAATTACTCGAAGCTGCGGCATCCAATATTGACTATACCAATCACTATGATGCGGTCATCGCGAAGTTTCAGCGATACATGCTGGCCAAAAATCAATGGTTTGACGAATATTACCCGGAACACCAGCATCATAAGATCGCATACTTTTCTGCAGAATACGGGCTTCAGCACTCACTCCCCTTGTATGCAGGAGGGCTTGGATTTCTAGCCGGGGACCATCTGAAAGAATGCAGTGACATCGGGATACCGCTCGTTGCTGTGGGATTCATGTACTCTGACGGCTATCTGCACCAGCGGGTCAGAAATGACGGGTGGCAAGAGGATGTTGAAGAGAAACTTGACCGTGACAATGCCCCGGTAAAGAGGGTGCTTGGCAGGGATGGGAACCAGTTAATTCTTCAGGTTCCGTTCATTGCTCCCCAGATTCATTTTGCTCTCTGGAGAGTGGATATCGGTCGTGTCATTCTCTATCTGATTGATACTGAAATTGAACAAAATCCACCTCATCTTCGCAATATCAGCAGCAGGCTCTATAGCAGTATCAATGAGATGAGGCTGCTTCAGGAGATCGTCCTGGGTATCGGGGGGACTCATGCCTTACGATCCCTGGGAGTGAAGTACTCAGCAATTCACCTGAACGAAGGTCATGCAGCCTTTGCTCTTGTTGAACTCTACCGGCAGAAGATCGAAGAAGGGCTCACTCCTGAAGAGGCTTTGAGCCATGTGTATAATACAACCCTCTTCACGACACATACCCCGGTCCCGGCAGGACATGACAAATTCCCACACTGGATGATCGACAAGTACTTCAATGCATATTATTCCGGAATGCACATGTCCAGGGAGGATTTCCTGAAAAAAGGCCTTCATGTAGAGGATCCCCCGGATACCTTTAACATGGCGGCATTCTGTATGGGTATGGCAGCATATGCGAACGGAGTCAGTGAAAAACATGGGGAAGTTGCAAGACGGATGTGGCATTTCCTCTGGCCTGAACACAAACTTGATGAAGTCCCTATCGGTTCCGTGACCAATGGCGTGCACATCCCAACCTGGATAAACCCACGCCTCGTTACGCTCATGAACCGGTACATCTCACCCATCTGCCCTGACTGGTTTGACCATCATGATAAGGAGTATGTCTGGGCACTCATTGATCGGGTTCCTGATGCAAAACTCTGGGAATTGCATTATGCCCTGAAGATAAAACTTATCAACAGGATATTACAGTTTAAACGGCGCGATTGGATGAAATACCAGGCAGACTGTGCAAATGTGGTGGCAGGTGGTGCCCTGATAGATCCCAATACCCTGACCATCGGATTTGCACGCCGGTTTTCAACATATAAAAGGGCCGATCTTATCTTCCAGGATCTTGACCGGCTGAAAAAGATCCTGAACAATCCCTGGAAACCGGTCCAGATAATATTTGCCGGAAAAGCTCATCCGGCTGATGATGAGGGAAAGCGTATATTACAGCGTATCTACCAGTATGCACAACAACCTGAATTTGGCGGAAGAATTGCGTTTGTTGAAGATTATGGTGAACAGGTCGCCAAGTACCTCGTGCAGGGTGTAGATATATGGATGAATAACCCGGTTCCCCCACTTGAGGCCAGTGGGACAAGTGGCATGAAAGCCGCCGTCAATGGTGTCCTGAACTTTTCCATTGCAGACGGATGGTGGATAGAGGGATATAACGGTAAAAACGGATGGATATTCGGGAAAAATCATACCAATAATGACCGGAACTGGGAGGATGCATCTGAAATGTATTCACTCCTTGAAAATGAGATTGTCCCGCTCTATTACGATACTGACCTTGATGGTATACCCCATAAGTGGGTTGCGATGATGAAGGAATCGATTAAGAGTAATGCACCCCGGTTTTCATCACGCCGGATGGTAAAAGAATATATGCATAAATATTACATATCCCTTCTTTCCTGTGCGGAATGTAATGCATTTGTCGATGATAGTACCCCTGAGGGTATATCACAATAAAAATTTATTCTCCAGATTTTTCAGAAGGAGAGGATGATTCCTCTGCATCACTGATTGCAAGCTGATACATCCAGTCCAGCAGATCATTGCATGATTCGATGGTGCAATCCTCATCACACGCAATGCAGGGAATCAGTTCATCACCGGCGAGAAGACAGTATGGATCTGCAGGACCCTTGCGGGCAATCAGCCTGAATGTCTTAATACCCTCCTGCCGGTACTCAACACGTTCCACCCGGTTAGAATCCAGGAGTTTTTTTACGATTCGTGAACATTTCCTGCTGTCAACCCCAAGGATCTTCCAGAGTTCACTCTGCAGGACACCTTCAGGAGAAGAGGCTATGATTCGAAATGCATCCTCGTCTGTTCCGGACATGTCCACCTTTAGGCAACCGGTGCGATTGACAAAATATTATTTCCCCGAATAACGAGTGTTCCAAGCTCGCGACCCTTGTTTATCCCTGACATCTCCTTGCTTTCCTCAAGATGCAGGTTCAGGTACTCATCCACTGCCACAAGCCGGCCCTGAAATGTCCTTCCTTCATCCTCTTTCATTTCTACGGAAATCAGAGTATCAACAAGAGAATATACTTTCTTGATTGGGAGGACAATGCTGCTAACCATCTGCCTTATATAAGGCTTGCAGCCATATTAAAGATTCCTGATACCAATCTGAAAAATGATTTATGAAATTCTATATATCTCTTCTATCTTTTCAATAACGCCCTTACTGCCTACATAAACCGGTGTCTTCTGATGATGTTTCTCAGGGACGATGTCAAGAATATTTCTTTTTCCATCGGTTATCCGGCCACCTGCCTGGGTAATGATATATCCCAGGGGATTTGCTTCAAATAAGAGGCGAAGTTTCCCATTGGGACTTTTCTCAGATCCAGGATAGGTGTATATCCCGCCATAGACCAGTAACTGATGACAATCTGCAACAAATGAGCCGGAATACCTGATTTTAAAGTTATTCTGATCAAAATAATCAAGCACTTTCTTATGAGGTAACAGCCATTCATTTCTGACCCCGCCGGTTCCATACTGCTTCCCTTCAGGTACAGAGAAGTGGTCTTTGAGGAGGAGATAGTGCTCACTCGCCGGGTCCCATGCAAAACTCTGAACCCCTTTTCCCACTGATACTACAAGGACAGTCAGCGGGCCAAAGAGTGTATAAAAGGCAGCCCTGAGTTTTGAGCCGGGCTGAAGCACGCCGCCACTTTCATAAATACCAACAATAGTCCCGACTGCAAGATTTGTAGAGATGAGAGAAGATCCATCAAGCGGATCCATGACCATGCAGTACTCACACCGTGAGTTTTCAAACCGGATAATATCAGCCTGCTCCTCTGATGCAAGTTCCCGCACGAGTCCTGACTCTCCTACCACCTTAATCAGGTGCTCATCTGCCCAGGTATCCATCTGGGCCTGCAGTTCCCCGGAAGCGTTCAGGGTGTGTTCATACATCTGATTATCGAGAAATGCCAATCTGATTGCGTCCATCTGACGTGATATTAACCGGATAAGTGCAATGAGGTCTGGTTCACAACCACATGATTCCAGATATTTACGAAGAAACACCATATATAATCGTAGAGAAATATCCGCATACTTCATACATACGATTTTGCATCCAGCACCGGTTGCCCTTCACCGGTTCTATTAAGCACATTAAAAATAATTCAGTAATGGGTAATACTCCGTGATCCGAATCCTGCTCCTTGACGATGAGCCGGCAGTTCTCGATATTACGTCAGCTTTCCTCAATCGGCAGGAAGGGTTCCGGGTCAGAACAATAGACAGCGTAAAAGGGGCTCTCATGCTCCTTTCCGAATATCCCTTTGATGTGATCGTCGCTGATTACGAGTTGCCGGATCAGGACGGGATATCTTTTTTAAAACAGATACGAAGTTCAAAAAGCTCAATTCCTTTTATTTTCTTCACCGGTCGCGGATCCGAAGATATTGCAATTGACGCATTGAACGAAGGTGCAGACTACTACCTGAAAAAAGGTGATGGCAGCGTTAAAGTTCTGACAGAACTTGCCGGGTGCATACAAAAAGCAGTCGAAAAAAGAAGAAAACGGGATGAGATCATCCTGAATGAACACCGGTACAGGGAACTCGCAGAACAGCAGATGGAATATACCCAGTATATTCAGGCACTCCTTGATGCCATACCAGCTCCTGTGTTCTTCCGGGATACAAACGGGGTGTATCGTGACTGCAACAAGGCTTTTGAAGAACTCATCGGACACCGGAAATTTTCTATAATCGGAAGAACGGTGCATGACTTTTATCCAAAAGACCTTGCTGATCACTACCGGCACATGGACGAACTCATCATAAAGAAACCCTACATCCAGCAGTATGAGTATATCATTACTGATGCAAAGGGAGAGAGTCATGATGTTCTGTTTTCAAAATCCGCCCTGTTATCACATGATGGATCAGTGACTGGTATTATCGGTGTTATTTTGGATGTCAGTGACCGAAAAGAACTTGAACGGATTATCATTGAGAACGAAGAGAAATACCGCACTCTTGCTGATTTTACCTATGACTGGGAGTCCTGGATCAGCCCATCAGGCACCTATATTTACACCTCACCTTCCTGTGAGCGGATTACCGGATATCATGCTGAAGAGTTTTTACATAACCCGGGACTAGTTGTGGAGATTACGCATCCTGATGACCGGCAGATGGTTGAAAGACATTACGCACATGTGCCACTGAGTCATGATGACATTCATCACATGGACTACCGGATTATCACAAAAGACGGAGAAGAGCGATGGATCAGTCATTTCTGTCAGTCTGTATTTCGGGACGACGGGACATGGCTGGGACGGCGTGAGAGTAAACGGGATATTACGTTTAGAAAAGAAGTTACCGCAGCATATGAAAAGGCGAACATGAAACTTCACCTGCTCTCAAGTATAACCCGCCATGATATTCTGAATCAGCTGACCGTTTTAAGCGGATATACTGATCTGTTATCTGATTATGCTGATAATCCGGATATTCACGCCATACTGAACCGGATGAACGGGAGCATTGATACTATAAGCAACCAGATATCATTCACCAGACTTTATCAGGAGATTGGGGTGAACGCACCACAATGGCACCATGTTCCCATAATAATCAGGCAGGCAGGGAAAGGATCCCATATTCCTTCTATTGAAGTGAGCGAGGATCTTTCAGATATCCATATCCTTGCCGATCCCCTCATGGAAAAGGTATTCTTCTGTCTTCTTGATAATTCAGAACGTCATGGAAAACGGGTATCCAGAGCACATTTCTTCTGCATATCAGATGACGATGGGATGACTCTTGTGTACGAGGATGACGGATATGGGATTGCTGCCCAGGATAAGGAGAGGATATTTGAACGGGGCTTTGGAAGCAATACCGGGTACGGACTCTTTCTTGCCAGGGAGATAGTAAACATCTCCGGGTTTTCGATTATGGAAACCGGCACATTCGGAGAAGGAGCCAGATTTGAGATTGCGATACCCAGGGGATTATGGAGGCATGAACCCGCGAACCATATCATTTAATCTTTATAATACCTACCATCTGCTATGCAAAAGATGAAATGCAGTATCTGCGGGCATGTGTACGATCCGGTCGTCGGGGATAAGGAGGCTCCTGCCGGAACTGATTTTCAAAACCTGCCACAGGAATGGGTATGCCCGGTCTGTCTTGCGGCAAAAAAACTCTTTCGACCAGTCTGATTCAGGCGATAACCTTCACAATCTTCCCTTTTTTCATAATTGAGACCTTCCCGCCACTTTCCGACACAACAAACCCGATAGCATCAGTAACAAAAGTCAGCGCAGCCACTGATGAATGACGGGTTCCCATCCCTTTCGGAAGAGATATAAGCGAAGTATCAACGGTGATGTATCGGCCTGCCGCCTCAAGAAGACCATTCCCGCTCACGACAAATGCACCATCTAATAGCGCATATTCCTTTAACATCTCCCTGACATCAGGAGCAGAAATATTACGCATATCAGGAGGATGGCCGGAGAACGGATTTAATATCAATTGACGGGAACGTTTCAGGACTTCTTCAGAATCTCCAATAAGAAAAGAGGTTCCGATTGTCTTTCCTTCCCGCCCTTCTCTCCCGATTTCTATACATGCCTGAAGTACCGCATCAAAGACCTCTGGCGAGATGTCGGTAAAGGAAAGGATTCTATCACGCCATGCACGGGTTGATATTCTCTCCTCTCCGTTCGACACCTGTTCAGTCATGTCAGTGCCCACACAGATGATGCCGGTCAGGGTATTGTCCGGGTCATACAAACCCCGGCTGGTCCATGCTACCCAGAGATGACTCCCATTCTTTTTACAATGTTCAAATATATGGAGTGCTGATGACGATTCATCTGATACTTCAAGAAAGAGCGATGCCGGGTTAATCATATCCTGCACTGCCCCGGGTGGAAAAAGAACTCCGATACTATTTCCGGTTAATTCAGCCACATCATACCCAAATGACCTGACCGCTGAAGGATTGACAAATGTAATAAATCCATCAGGATCAAGTCTGATGACAAGGGTATCAGCAAGATACAGCTGTTCACGACATTTATATTCAGTCTCTCTGAGTACAGAACTTAAAGCAGCATACTCACTGCGATCCTCGATAAACCAGATCCCATCTCCAGGATTATCCACACTCCAGGAGTACACGGTAATCCGACAGGGTATCTCCCGGTCACTTTTTTCATGGACAATTGCCTCCAGTGTTTTCTGAACGCCGGTTTGACGAAGGAGTGCGTCATTCAGATCCAAACCGCTGATCAGCAAGGTGTCAGGAGAACGCCCAAGGATTTCATGTTCATCATACCCTGAGGTACGAAGAAAAGCGGGATTGACCCTGGTTATTACTCCTCCCTGAACTTCAAGACAGGAGAGGGGCATTGTGCTTATGATCCGGTTATGATGATCATAGTCTTCACGAAGGGATCGTTCAACTTTTGCCCGTCCTGATACCTGACGAATAGACGCAATGATCTGGTGGGATGCATCTGACTGCTGAAATGGTACTGAAAAACTTCCCTGAGAGATATCAAAAAAGATAACGTCGTCATGCTGCATTGAAAAGAGGAGAAAACCGGGATGATGTCCATGCACATTGCACTGACGCTGCCAGCTGACGATTCGTCCCAGGTCATAGTCTTCTCCCCCGGTGAGTGGAGCGAGAATTATATCAGGAGAGATAGCCGGATATTTCTCCTCCCCTTCAGCAATGGACCTGACCTGCCACAATTCAATCTGAAGATTATCAGACAGACGAGACTGTACGCAGGATGCTTCCTTTCCTCCGTCGTGGACAAGAAGGATTTTTACCATGATGAACAGAACCGGGAATCGCTCTATGTTATTACAGATATCTTGTTATCCGGCATATAAGATGAGCTCTTTGGCTGAATATATATTCAAAGGATACCGATCAACATTTTCCTCATGAAACGGGTATCCATGATCGTATCAGGACGGGTGCAGGGAGTCGGGTTCCGGTATT
>CAZEWE010000093.1:0-10309 GCA_964515765.1 uncultured Methanospirillum sp.
TAGGAGTAGGGCTGGGGGTAGGAGTGCGGGTCACCGTGGGAACAGGAGTGAACGTAGGAGTGGGGCTGGGGGTAGGAGTTCGGGTCACCGTGGGAACAGGGGTAAACGTAGGAGTTGGACTTGGGGTCGGAATGGTAACATCAAGTGCTTTCGCCGCATTCAGCCTCCCTCCGGTCGCAACTTTTCCAGACAGGGATGCGAGAAGATCACAGGATCCCAGGATTTTACTTTTCATCTGTGCTGTGGATATTGATGGGTTTCTGGCCCTGAGCAGGGCTGCTGTTCCGGTGACATACGGAACGGCCATTGATGTCCCATTCAGATATGAATATCCTCCGGATTTCGTCGTGCTGTAAATGCTTACTCCCGGAGCAGCAATATCGACTGAACTGGTCCCATAATTCGAGAAAGAAGCCAGGGTATCATGATAGGTAGAAGCTGCAACGGAGATTATCTGTGAACTCGGGTATCCTGCCGGGTACTGGGGAGTGATATCAGAGTTTGCACCAGCATTCCCCGCTGCACAAATGAAGAGTGCAGAAGAGGAATCAATCGCTTCCTTGAGAGCCAGAGACTCTCCCGGTCCACTGAATGAACAGGAGATGATGGGAACCCCTTTCTGGGTTGCATAAAGGATTGCCGAAATTGCATCAGATGTATATCCGGAACCCTTCGAGTCAAGAAACTTCAGAGGCATGATCTTCGCATTCCAGGTTACACCGGTCACGCCGATTCCATTGTTCCCGACTGCTGCCATGGTTCCGGCGCAATGCGTCCCGTGTCCGTTATCATCCATGGGATCATTGTTCTTTGAGACGAAATTCCAGCCCCTGATATCGTCAATATACCCATTTCCATCATCATCAGCCCCGTTTGAATACTCACCCGGGTTTTGCCATATATTTGATGCAAGATCCGGATGGGAATAATCAACACCGGTATCGATGAGCGCTATCACAACCGATGAAGACCCCGTAGTCGCTCCCCAGGCCAAAGGAGCTTTCATATCAGCCCCGGTTTTTCCATAAAAGGGAGCCTGCCCGGTATTTTCAAGGCCCCAGAGCTGGGAATATCCGGGATCATTCGGCCACCCCGTTCCCGTAGTCCGAAGACCCTGGGTCTGAACCGGAGCAGAAGTCCCGGTTTTTTCAATCGGACTGAGTGATATCCGGTAATCAGGTTCAACATACAGGACATCAGGATTTGTCTCATAGGCCTCCATTGCACTTGAAAGGGTTGTCTCGGTCACCTGAACGACCTGCATTCCGAACTTCCCGCTCGTGCTCAGGTCACGGACCACCCGGGATCCTGCCTCTGCATTTGCCATCGCCTGAACTGACATCATGGCAGACTGACTTTTCACTGCTTCCGGTTTATACCGGACAATAAGCCGGTCCGGGGCATGTTCTTCCGATACCTGAATGGTGTTCTTATTGTATGGACCGGTGATCTGCTGGATCCACTGGTTATCCGGGAACCAGGAGTCAGACGGACCGGCCAGTACAGACGGTATGAAGAGACAAAGCAGGATGGTTATTCCAATTCCTGCATATAGGATATTCTTTTCTGAAAAATTCATGGATACTCCCCCGCACATGAGATGAATACCTGATATCTGATGTACAAAACCATGAAGTTTCTTCACCGGTCAGAAGAAGCTTCTTAAAGACCACCTGATTTTAAGAAAAAAAAGGAGTATGGTAAAATTAACACTTCATATAGCACTGGCCACCAGGGCCCTCGACACAACACGGGAACTGCGGATTCCATTTATTTTCAGCAACCGGATTGATTATTTCTAGATAAAGAGCAGTCAGGTTTGTACTCTTTCCGGTTGCCGCATCCAGGTCTCCCTGACCACTTAAGAAGGGCTTCAGTAATTCACCGGAATAAAACTCCATGGGCCGTGCCTTGAAGGTCATGGTAGACGGTTCTGAATCATACGTGAGATTGGATACCTCAACCAGAGATGTCACATCGATTTCAGAACCGCTCAGTATAAGAACTGCGTTCAATGATTTGGTTTCATTCGCCAGATGCTTTGTCGGGGCAAGAATATACGTGTCTCCATCGATAATTGAAGAGAAGGGAATGATATCCTGAATCGTTATCTCATACATCCCCTCTGCCGTCCTGGCAATGCTGCTCTGCTCTCCTTGTACATACACGGTGTATCCGGAAGGTTCTGCACCACTGACAAAACCAATAATAGAAATAAGGAGGAGCAATCCAAAAAGTCCTTTTCGCAGGTATAAGCTCATTCTCTTTCCTATGTATGTGAAAGGTCAAAAAGATAGTGTAATACAGAAGAACTGATTGGGATTTCTATTCACTTTCAGAACCATACTCCAAAACCTGATCCGGTAAGGTAGCCATATTTTTTATTCTCCCTTTACACAGGTACTGATCGGGATTGAATGATATGGGGAGTGTAAACTATTGCTGGATGCTGAGTCTCTTTCTTTTTATTCTGCTGCTTGTTGCTCAATCAGCGGCAGAACAGGTCACGCCGAGACATGAGAATACCAACCTTATTCCCGGACCTGAACTGAAAGAATTGATAGATACCAATAATCTGACAACACCAAAATTGTTCCTGGATTCCTATTCCGCCCTGCAGACAAAGATACTATCAGATACACAGTATTCTAAAGCAGCACCAGGAACCGGATGGCAGGAGATTTCTATGCCGGTTGTTATCACCGCACCAGGAAAGTACCGTATCATACATGATTACACGGCATCAGGAGAGGAGATTGGAGTTGCAATACAATCTTCCGATGTTTATCTTGATGGGAACGGGCATACATTCAGGGGTTCTCCGGACCATGAGAGTTACGGAGTGGGAATAACCCATGAACAGACCATCTCAAATATCACCATTACCAATTTTTCTACCAGGGAATGCACCGGTGGAATCGTATTTGAACATGTTTCAGGGATAATAATTTCAAATACCCATCATTCCAAGATAACTGGCGGAATAGCAGGAAATGAAGTTCAAAACCTCGAAATATCTGACAATACCATATCCGATTATAGAACACCTGATCAGGCGGGGAGTACATTCGGCATTGCAATCATGGAGGGAACCGGCATTCAGATCGACGGAAATATAATCGCAAACCTTTCACCAGATCCGGAACAAACCGATTCGCCCGCCATTTCTCTTTTTTCTTCAGATGATGTATCCATCACAAGAAATGAGATAACCGGCCCCGTATCAGGGGGCATCATGAGTAATGCAGGATTTGGAGCAGGAAAAATATCTATTGATATCTCTGATAACCAGATTACCAATACGGGACTATACGGAATATATATCGATAATGGTCAGGGAAAAATTGCGAATAATACCGTCCGCGAAGGAACAGTCGGTATCGAGCTCCACATGGATGATTCATCGGTCATACATAACACCATCCATGGAAATCTCCAGAGAGGGCTTTCTTTCCAGGGAAAAAACCTGACATTATCAGGAAATATCCTGACCGATAACAAATGCCATCTCTATATCGAGGGGTATGCTGAAGATAGTTTTCTCCATCATATAGACCGGACAAACCTGCTTGATGGAAAACCGCTAATCTACATCAGGGATCAGGACGGAGGAATAATCGGACCGGCTGAAAACCCGGCGATGGTCCTGGCCGTTCGTAGTCGGAACCTGACCATTCATGATGTGACAACCGGGAATACAATGGCGGGTATTCTTCTCATCAACAGTTCTGAAGTATTGGTATCCGGGGCTCATGACACCGGGTCGATAAACGGATTTCTTGCGACAAATGTGAACAGATGCAGTATTACCGACTCATCTGTAGGTAATAATTCATTATACGGGTTTATCGTCCGCAATAGCAAAGAAATATCTATTGATCGATGCGATTCTTCAGGCTCATCAGGAAATGCATTCTTCCTGTTTAATTCGGAAGATATTCTCATCAATGCAAGTTATGCCCATGTTTTTAATCCCCCTTATCTTGAAGGTGATGTATATGGTGCGAACATCGATTACTGCAGAAATGTTTCGATTCTGAATTCAATTTTTGCCGAATGTCCGGAATCGGGCATGTATATAACCAATTCTGAACGAATTCTCGTAAAAAAAGCACACCTGACAGAAAACCAACACTATGGTATCTCCATGATGCAGTGCACGAACGCTTCAATAGAAGAATCACTGATCATGAATAATACCATATCCGGCATTGATCTGGACTTTATCACCGGTTTTTCTCTACGCCGTAATCTTATCATCAATAATACCAAAGCCGGTATGAGGTTTTTGGATGCTTTTAACGGGACAATATCCGATAACTACTTAAAAAATTCAGAGAATGTTCATTTCATCTGGGGATCCTCACCTTTCGTCTGGAATACTACCCTGACACCCGGAGATAATGTCGTTCATGGACCAAACCTGGGTGGTAACTTCTGGGCAAGCCCGGACGGCCAGGGATTTTCAGAGACTCATGCAAATCGGGGTGATGGCATCTGCAACGCCACTTACTCCATAAATCATGAGAACGTAGATTATCTTCCCCTTGCTATACCTCCTGATGAAATGATCGTTAATTTTACTGCAAATAAGACATCCGGAGTTCCACCACTCACCGTTCAGTTTCAGGACCTCTCCTCATATTACCCGGATTCCTGGAACTGGACCTTTGGCGACGGGACCGGTTCATCTGTCCAGAACCCGGTTCATACTTACACTGGGACCGGTCGGTATACCGTGACACTGGAAGCAGCGGGAGATGACGAGCAGGGTATTCACCGGAAAACGACGTTCATTGAGGTACATCAGGGAAGAGTGACCGGTCCGAACGGAGTGCTCATGATCAATTCAACACCGGAAAATGGAACGGTGTTCGTTGATGGTGAGAGGATTGGTTCTACGCCACTTGAGAGGGCAGGCATTCCTGCCGGAACTCATGAAATCACGATAACCCATGAGGGATATATGAACTGGTCTCAGCTGGTAACGGTACGCCAGGGTCAGATTACGTTGGTTCCGACAGCCCGGTTACGAAGGGCCGGATAATAGAGAAAAGAAAAAAAATAAAAATTATGCAGTGGTATTCACTGCTGTTTCTTCAATTTCAGAACTCTCTTCAATGACCACTGTCTCTTCAGATGATGTGTCAAAGAGTTTGAGAGCCTTTTCATTCATTTCTTCAACGAGGGTTTCAAGAGCTGCCACATCTGCTACATCAGCAGTACCATTCTCTTCAAATGATGCAAACATTGCCTCTGCTGCTGCCTGTATCTCTGCCTTCACTGCTTTGATATCATCATATGAGGCGTCAGGATATTTCTGTTCATGCTCTGCAATAACAGTATCAAATTCTGCAAAGTCGGCAAGAGCATCCTCTTTTTCCATCACATCGCCCAGGACTGGATAGGCATATGATTCCTGTACCGCTCCAAGTAACCGGCCATAGAGGGAACGGAAGCTTGAATTGACATTTGCAGGACCCCCAACGTTATACTCTGCCCAAACCTTGTCAGTTGCATCAAATACGCCATCCACAGACGCCTCAAAGGCAATAACATCACCCATCACGGGTTTCCCTTCCGTTTCAAATGAAGCAAACATGGTATCAGCTGCAGCAGTCATGTTTGCATATGAGGTCTTGACCTCGTCAAATCCTGCAACAATAACCTGCTCATCTTCCGTTGCACCAGATGCTACATCTTCAAACGCAGTCATTGCTTCCTCTGACAGTGCAATCTCTTTGTAGAATACTTCTTTCTCAGCAGTATCACCGGTCAGAAGATATGCAAATGCTTCTTCTGTTGCCATCAGAAGAGTCTGATGCACTTTTCCAAACATCGGAGCCAGAATCTGCGTGTTTGCTTCATCTATAACAACCTCTTCACTGAGATTTGCACCGGTGGTTTCCTCCTCAACAAGAGTAACCTCCTCGGCCAAAACTCCAAGAGGAAGCATTACTAATCCAATGAGTAATGCACAAATAAGTAACATTTTCATGTACCTACACTCCCAGTCTGGTTAGGTTGATTTCTAAAGATTAAATATATTCGATATACATGGCATGAGAAAATCCGGATCCATGGAGGGTGGACCAGAAGAAATACGCTTTTGAACATAAGCATCCAACGTTCTTTTCATGGCAAAACAAGCTGCAGCACCAGGAACCTGTTTCATCTGCAATGAACCGATAACCAAACGAACCGCAATAACTCATTTGAAGAAAAAACACGCCGGAGTAACAGGAGATGAGCGATTCGCCATTATAGTTGATACCCCGTACTCCTCTCCGTACTGGATGGTTCTTCTGGTAAAACCTGATGCAACGCTTGAAGATCTTGATAGATCGTTACGGGATATCTGGCTTGAATGTTGTGGACACCTCAGTGCGTTTACCATCAACGGAACTGAGTACCAGAGTAGTTCTGAATCAGGTATGGACGATGACTTTGGTGACGAGAGATCGATGAAGATAAAAATCCAGAGTGTTCTCTGTCCGGGTATGACATTCCTCCATGAATATGATTTTGGAACCACTACCGAACTCAGGCTAAAGGTTGCTGATTCTATCACATGGCACAAGGAAAAGGACAAGATCATTGCGGCAGGCATGAATGATCAACCAGAATTCGCATGTTCAAAATGTGGGGAACCAGCTTGTTATCATGATATGGAAAATGAGACCGTGCTCTGTGTTGATTGTAGTTCTGATCAAGATCTGGAGGATTGCTACCTGCTTCCGATCTGCAACTCTCCCCGAACCGGCCAGTGTGCCTATGAAGGTGGGAAGTATGATTTAGTATGAGGATGTTTCTGCTGATGAATGAACAGGAGAGAGTCGGATTTCCCCCCCATCTCACCCCTTTGTATAAGAGAATACCAGATTCCAGGGGCACCTTGTTTTTTTACAATACACACCCCATATTGAGTCGTAGCAGGAATTAAAGACTGAAAGTTAAAATAAAGCCCATGTAACAGTTGTAACAGTTGTAGCAGTTCTATAGGTACAGAGGGAGGTCTTTTTTTGATATACTCCCCATATCCCTCATCCGTGTAGTATGTGAGGGATCGCTACGACGGATTGACAGTCTCGCCCGGTTAGGGGAAATATTCATCCGGATCTCTGATCCCACTGAATTATGTTGCGGATTTTCGGATCAAATATAATCCCGATCTCCCAGATTTTCAGACCCTTTGCTATATATTTTTCAGAATACCCTTTCCGAGTTATCTGCTCCAATGGGCTTTTCTCTCCGGGTGAATCATCTCTTTTCACCTTGAACTCAAAGATCCATGCTGCCAAGGCCGTAATTACCGTCAAATCTATGCGTCCTTTATTTGTAGTATCTTCTGCGATCACGTGATATCCAAGACTTGCAAAAATGGTGTATATGATACTTGCATAGTATCCCTCAAAAGACGATAAATGGTTTTTTCGGTACCATTCATACGAAATTGAAGCAAAAAATGAATGAAAAAGTTCTTTTAATCCCTCTCCATCTTTCTTCTCCATAACTTCAAATAACATGTTTCGCATCCCAGATACAGAAAATCCTGATAATGACTGACAAAATAGCAGGTTTAATGATGTTCGCACTTCAATATTCGGGTATCCTAACGTGCATTGAAATCCACGTACCGGGTCAGAAGTCCAGTCTTTTATCGTCAGATAGCCGGCCTGAAATAATAACGTCTCAACCCTTATATTATCAACATCAAAAGATCCAAGCAGATCTTCACCGGCTATCAAGCCATCAAAATCGCCAGGGAACCGTGGATTTTTCTGCCATAATCTAATAAGAAAAGAAGGGGTACCGGTCTCAAACCAATATGAGCGAAACATCTTCTTAGAAAAGAGCATTAAAATATCAAAGGGATTATAAACGGCCTGACCTGACCATGAATAACCATTATACCACTCCCTGATCTCTTCAGGATTAAAGCCGATCAGATATTCACTGAATACCTGCTCAAGATCTTCATGGGTATATCCACAGATAGCAGAGTACCGGGGATCAAGAGTGATATCATCAAGGTTGTTCAGACCAGAAAAAATACCCGTTTTTGAGAATTTTGAGACTCCAGTGAGGAGAACAAATTTCAGATATGGGTCCAGATCTTTTAAAATGCCATAAAAACTTTTCAATTCATCTCGTAATATACGAGTGGTTTCACTATCCTCAATCGCGTCAAGAATTGGTTTATCGTACTCATCTATAAGAACGACTACAGGCTTCTGATAAGTTGCATAGAGGTTTTTAATCAGAAGATCCAATTGGAAACCGGGAGATAATGATCTATCATGGCCTACATTATACCGTTCAGCTTCTCCAGAGAGTATGTGGGTCAGATATTCACCCAGTTCATCAGAATTCCTGTTGATACGTTGTCCAAGACTTATCCTGACAACCGGATAAACACTGGAAAAATCCCATGATGCTTCTGGTGTGTTGAGATAAAGATCTAGAAAATACTCCTTTTTACCAGAAAAAGCATAATCTATGGTATCAAGCAGAAGACTTTTTCCAAACCGGCGTGGCCGTGAAAGAAAGTAATATGATCCGTTATCTACTAACGATTGAATGAAACGTGTTTTATCAACATATGCATACCCACCGGTCCGAATCTTTTTAAAAGACTGGATACCAATTGGCAGTTTTAATCGTTCCATTTCGTATTATCATTACCACGTATATGCATATATAACATAATACCACACAAAGAGGAATCATTTTCCATAAGGTAAGATTCTCTTCACATTCAGGGAAGAGGGATGGTAATTTTCGAATCAGATTATGTCTCCTCCAAAATAAAAAAAACTGACAGGTCTCTTCTCTGGATCTGCTACAAGTGTTACAACTGCTACATAGGCTTAAATTTCATTTTTGAATTCAATACCTACCCTCATTTTAATATAAGCCAATTTTCATAAAGAAAAGTATATTCTGGATATCATTTAATTTTATAATATTTATGTAATATAAGTGTCATTCAAATTATCAGCAGGCTGGTTTTTTCATTGAACGGGCATCATCCCTTCATAATGTTCAAACGAGCCATTCCTGATGATTTTAAATTCGATGGGATAAAAGGCCACCCGGTTTTCATCAAACTGAACGTCGCCAAGTGAACCAGGGTACTGATTTGCGGTAAACCAGGATGAGAGGCATTCCTGATCCTCCCCACAGGTCTCAACTGCATCATAGAGAATATTCATGGCATCATACCCTTCTGCCCCGTAAAATGTTGCTTCTTCCCCATATTCTTCACGGTACCGGGAGAAGAAGGGAAAAGAACGATTGAGTGCCGGAATGGTAAAGATGAGGCCATCTGCGACCGGGGTTTCAAGAAGAGTATTCCGTTCTATGACCCGTGTTCCAACAAGTGGTGCAGATATGCCGCTATTTCTTATCATTTCCGCAACCGATTCGGCTTCTGACATACTGAGTAGCAGAATTATATCAGGATTGTTGTCTCTGACCGGGGTCAGGTCCAGACTGCCAGGCAGGGTATCAGGATCATACTGCACAATATCTACGATTTTTTCCGGGATAAGGGAATTCAGGGCGCTAATATACCCACGTGCATAATCGTTCTCCCCACCCAGGATTGCCACCCGGTCATATTGAGACAGGTATTCTGCAAGGATTGGAGATTCCTGTTCCACCCCAGGAGTGAACCGAACAAGTCTGTCATTCAAGCGACTCTTGTTTACGACGGCACTCCCAAGAGCAATCTGGACCTTCCCATCATCTGCAGCATCAGGGTACACCACATTGGTTGTCCAGCTGGCAACTGTTACAACAATAGAAAGGTCAGGGTATTCCGATTTCAAAGTATTCCATGCAGATATTGCCGTTGTCACATTGCTTCCCGCATCGATAATAACTGGCTGAATTGACGAGTCAGGATGATCCTCCTCTACCATCTCAAAAGCCCTTTCATATTCTTCACCAATATCTGATACAAATCCACTCTGCATCACCAAAATTCCAACAGGTATTTTTTCGGTGTCTTCCGGTAATAATGGAGTGATTGGGATAGTATTCAGAGAATAGTCTAGTGGGTTTGATGCAGATGTAGGTGAATACAGGACGATACAGAGTATACAAAGAAGGGTGAATCCATACCCCTTACGGTACATATAACACATATTTATGTCAATAAAAGTTAAATTTATGTTATTTGGATATGGGATATCCGTGTTTATCAGATAGAATAATTCGATACGAAGACCGGAGGTACAGGCTTTAATCGGTAGTCTTGCAGGGAACCGGGCCCGAAAAGGAGTTTTTATTACCACTTCCCGTT
>CAZEWE010000094.1:0-9874 GCA_964515765.1 uncultured Methanospirillum sp.
CCCCAAGTTCACCCATTCCTTTTAATCCGAACGGACCAGTCTCTTCATATCCGGATACAGCATGTGAGATAATATCCGGGATATCCAGTGATGTGGGCAGAATGTACGTAGAAAAATTTTTCGTGATAACCTGCCCTTCCCTGACAATAAAATCTTCATATAATGCATATCCTATCCCCTGGGCAATTGCTCCCTGCACCTGCTGTTCAAATACCTGTGGATTGATGATATTTCCTGCATCGGTGCAGGCAAGATAAGAATCAATAGTCACCTGTCCGGTCAGTTCATTCACCTCAACCCGTGCCAGATGTGCAGCATACGAATAGATAAGATTTGGAAATCCAAGAATTCTGACCATGCCAGGAATATCAAAGGTCTGGTTATTCGTTGGAGCAGTCCAGGTCGATGTGACTGTTCTTTCTGATTCTGACATCCGTGACAGAATTTCCTGAAGTGGGACACATGAATTATCCGGGGTATGAAGAACCCGGTCTGGCTCAAGGGTCAGGGTATCCGTGTTGAAATGGGGATACAACTCCCCGGCTTTCTTGAAAATCCTGATTTTTAACTCCTCTGCAGCCGTAATCAGAGCATTGCCATAGGTATAGGTTGTACGACTGGCAGATGCAGACCCGGATGGGAGGCACCGGTGGGTATCCGGCTGGATCAGTTCAAACCGGTCAGGCGGTTGCATGAGTATCGAACTTGCGATATGAATACTGGTCGAACTGTTCCCCTGCCCCATATCAACAATACCCCCATAAATCCTGAACCGGCCATCAGGAAGAATCTCTATCTTTGCCCCGGCAGTATCCGGGATGACCGGTCCATATCCCATGCCACTTGAATTTGCGGCAATACCCACACCCCGTTTTCGAAATGGAGGAGCAGATTCTATCCATGAATCACGCTCTTTCCAAAGCGGATGATCAGCCAGAGTTGCAAGGCAGGAGGATATGCCTGTTGACTGACTCATGAAGATCCCAAGACCGTTGTAATCTCCCTTGTGTACCGCATTCATCATCCTGAATGTAAGAGGATCAATACCTGCTTTTTGTGCAAGCATATCAACGACCTGTTCCAGGCCAAAGATGACCTGTGGAATACCAAATGCTCTGAATGCACTTGATACAGGATTATTTGTGTATACTGCTTTCCCGGTTATCTCCGTATGGGTTATCCGGTATACTCCGGATGCATGATTCATTCCATGGATAAGAACCGGAGTCCCAAGGCCGGCATATGCACCGGTATCAAAGAGAAGAGAGCAGTATAATGCATGGAGCGTTCCATCTGGCAGACAACCCATTTTAATGGTAACTTTAGCCGGGTGACGTTTTGTCGAACTGATAAAACTCTCTTCCCGGCTGGTATAGATCTTAACCGGTCTGCCACCGGAGTACAAAGCCCCGATACCCAAAAGACCCTGAACTGTTATCCCGTCTTTTCCTCCAAAGGCACCACCAAGATAGGGGGCAATGACCCTGACTTTTTCCTGGGGAAATCCTAATGCGTCAGCAACTTCCCGGCCATCGCGGAATGGAGTCTGGGTGGAGACAGTAATCTCAAGGATACCGTCTTCTGTAAGCCGGCCAACCCCGACTTCTGTTTCAAGGTAGGCATGTTCCTGATACGGGGTGTAAAATGTCTCTTCGACGATGAACGCCGACTCTGAAAATCCGGTTTCAATATCTCCTTTTTTGATATCTGCCTGGAAGAGAAGGTTTCCTCCGTCTCTCCCTTCATGGAGAACAGGCGCTCCTTCCTGCAAGGCTGAATCTGAATCAAATACGGGTGGAAGTATCTCATATTCCACCTGCACCAGGGACATGGCTTCCCTGAGCACCTGTTTATTTTCAGCAAGAACCAGGACAACCGGGTCACCAATATACCGGACTTTATCATCAGCCAGGATGGGCTGATCCCGTTCAGGCAGTCCGACACGATTGGTCCCGGATATGTGTTCATGAGTGATAACGGCGATTACACCAGAAACTTGTGCTGCAGAGGAGAACTCAATTGCACGAATTCTGGCATGAGGATATGGGGATCTGACAACTCCGCCAATAACCAGGTTGTCAGGATACAGATCTGCTGCATACTTCTCTGTTCCGGTTACCTTACCAAACCCGTCAGCTCGTTTGAGAGATTCTCCAATCTGTGCCGGTTTGTCTTCCTGATGTTTCATCGCCATATTATGGGAAAGGAGTTTTCAATTACTGCCATGTGATTTGTCAGAGAGCGTGGATGAGTACCTGTTCAATGAAATGAAAATGGTATACAGGATTTAGGTTTTTTTCACGATATCTCCCAATGTCGTTACCATGAATTATTACCATATTGACATATAAGCTGATCATACTCTTCCGGTGTGTTTACGGAGGCATGAATACCGGGATCTGATACCTGGATAAGATCTATATCCTCCTCATGAAGCTTGAAAAATGAACGAAGTCCGCCCGGACTCTCATTCTGAATAATGTCATCACGAAAGGTGTGGCTGACAAGCGGAGGGTGACCCTTTTTTCCCAGATATATGGGAATCCTGATTCGGTCTCCTGAATCTGAAAACCCTTTTTGCAGGAACATAATGGTTTCAGGTCGTACCAGGGGAATGTCCACCGGATGGATGAAAATTCCGGTAATTGAGTCGTCACATGATCTCATGCCACACTGAATGGACGAATACATGCCTTCCGGGTATCGGGGATTATATACTTCTGTCACTGATAAGGAGGCTGCTATTGGGAGTATCTGGTTACGATAATGGCCGGTGATGAGTTTAATATTCCTGATACCGGCAGACCGGTACATTCGAACAATATGTTCCAGAAATGTGCGATTATTGATCTGCAACAATGCTTTAGGGCTTTTCATTCGTGATGAAAACCCGGCTGCAAGGATTATTACACACAACGTGTCAGATACGTGTACAGGTGAGGAGGTATCCTGATCATTCATCTATGCACCATTCGCCAGGTTCAATTCGTATTCCCAAATTTTTTCATAACCAGGTGTTTTTTATATATATATCAAAGGGGGAGATTTTTCCGGTCTATGGTTTTCTATAGAGTTCATACGGTACACATACAGTAATGTAGTATCTGTATGCAATAATACAAGCGGACCATCGGGAAATCCAGTGAATAACATATGAGCATTCTAGGAATCGGATGTGATGTTGAAGAGATTGAACGGTTCAATCTGAATCAGGATACAGACAAGGCATTTCTTAACCGGATATTTACTCCTCTTGAGCAGACCTATTGTTTTTCATTTTCCTCCCCTGCCCCACATCTGGCCGGGAGATTTTGTGCCAAAGAAGCAGTGATAAAAGCCTTCTATCAGGCCTCTATGAAGATCCCTGAATACCACCATATAGAAATTCAGAATGGACCTTCCGGAGTGCCGTTTGTATCCGACTCAGATAAGATAGAAGATCTGGGGAAGACATTTATAATCCACATCAGTATTTCTCATTGTGCATCATGTGCCATGGCAGTTGCTATCGTCTCATCAAGAGATGAATCCCGATCATAACCATCGTTCCCCTGTATATGAACCAGAAAACCTTCTTAAAGCCGGATAAAGACCGTACAACCATACTTCGCATCCTATACCTGACCGGATTTATCGTCATGCTCGGTATCGGAATAATTACCCCGGTCCTTCCGGTCTATGCTCATATCATGGGAGCAACCGGATTCTGGGTCGGAGTAATTTTTTCCGCTTTTACCCTTTCAAGAACTCTGTGTATGCCATATTTTGGGAAAAAATCAGATCACTTTGGGCGAAGAATTTTCATTCTTATCGGTCTTGCCGGGTATTCTCTCTTCTCCTATCTGTATATTTTTGCAGATTCTGTCCTCTCCCTTACCATCATCCGGTTTATCCACGGTGTCTTCTCGGCCATGGTGTTTCCGATAACGGTTGCATATGTTGCAGATATGACAATCCAGGGTGAAGAAGGGAAAAGTATGGGGAAATTTCAGAGTTTCGCATTTTTAGGGATGAGTTGTGGACCTCTCCTGGGGGGAGTACTGGTAGAGCAGTTTAATAGTGATAGTGCATTCCTATCTCTTGCAGGATTATCCGTCCTGGCGTTTATTTTGTGCCTGTTCTTTCTCCCGGATTATAAGATCCCGGCAAAATCTTCAAAACCCATCCTCTCCCTTCTCTTCCATCCCAGTCTAAAGGTACCGGTCATCGGATTTCTCTTATACTCAGCAGTTTTTTCTGTTTTTGTTGTTTTTCTTCCATTACTCGGGCATTCAATTCAACTGGATTATTCAGATATTAGTCTGCTGATCTTCGGAGCATCAATAACCATGGTGATCTGTCAACGATTTTCAGGGAAATTTATCGATATTTTTAATAAATATTGGACCATTGCTATCGGAGCCGGAATGATGAGTGCTGCCCTTTTGCTTTTCCCTTTTACGGGCAATTTACTTCATCTTCTCGGGTATTCGATTCTGCTCGGATGCGGTCTTGGTCTTACCCTGACCTCATTTTCAGCGATGATGGTGATTGAAGGGAGAAAACATGGTCAGGGGAGTGTGGAAGGAATTTTAAATACTGCCCAGGGGATTGGCATAATAATTAGTCCGGTGCTTTTTGGATTGGTTCTGGATCATTCAAATATTACTCTGGTATTTATATTGGGATCTCTGGTATCCGTTGTTATGACAGGATGGATGGTTATATTATATGAAAAATCATTGCATAACAAAGAACCTTATGACGGATAATATATAAGGATTATTATAATAATGGATATCTCTCTAATCTTCTTATTTCAATGATACAAACATTTTTGAGTATGATGAAGGGAGGCTATAGGTAGATCGTGTAGATGAGCATATGCTTCCCATGCATCCGTTGTATTTTTAAGGAATTCTTTTTGGAGATCTTCATATCCGACATGTTGTCCGGAAAGACCCATATGGGAAAGGACGGCATCCCAGAAATGGGGTTCAAGAGCAGCAAGGGCTACCCATCCGTCTTTTGCCCGGTAGATATTATATCGTGCTGAGCCACCACCAAGAAGTCCTTTTGGATTGGTAAGTCCATACCTGAACGGAGATGCAAAAATCCAGGGTTAGAGTACGCATCTTCAGCCTTAAGATTTTCTCCTCGACACTGTGGATTCATGGCCATATCTTCCTGTCCAGGGAGTACTCTGCTGAATAATAAGACCCAGAGGCAATAATCTTTAATATCTCGGTAATAAAATTCCAGAACCGGGGCATTCGTGCAGTATCATACCGCTCTCCTGGGGAGAGAGAATCACGACCTGGAAGAAAATCAGCTGATGTCGGGATATGAAAATCCAAAATCGCGGTTCCGATGGAGATAATATCCATGTGAGGATACTTCTCTTTAAAAAATCCGCATTCTATAGTCCCATGAATAGCCAAAAGCCTGACATCTTCATGATAAACCCGGGAGTAGGCTTCCTTACAGATAGCAAGTAGTGATGAATCAGGATCTGCCGACCACCCGGAGTGGTTCTCACATGATGTCCGGTCAGCTCCGGCAAGTGTCGCTACAGCATGACATCGGGTTATGACAGAATCCAGAGAGGCATTATGTAAACTGCGAAATGAGATGGTCACGAGAACCTGTTCATCTTCGGTCCGGACGAGCGCCAGGTTTGAAGAGGTCTCAACGGTCCCCGGAAATTCCTGACTCATTTCATAAATACCATGATGAAGTCCGGTCAGCATGGAGAGGAGAGTTAATTGTGATTTTTCAGACAGAATACAAACAGGAGATTCAGGAAGTATTGAGTAATTCAGATGGAAGGGACCATCATGACCGTTAAATTCATGGTTGATCTGCTCTTCATGGTCAGAGAGACCAGAAATAAGGAGTGAGAGACTTTCATCCGGGATGAGGAGGGTTGCCTGTGCATCTGATGGAATGGCATTTATCACAGCACCCCAGGAGATATCAGATACCCTGAAGGGCAGGTTTTCTGACAGCGAGAAGAGAATTCGTGCAAGGATCTGTCCGGCATTTCCCCGCCCAGCATGAATTTCCAACCCTGAATGACCCCCACGCCCGCCATAGAGATTCAATTGGACTGGAATATGTCCTTTTGGAAGGGGTTGCCTGACAATGGGAAGAACATACGAACACACACCGATCCCGGCCGAACTGAGGGTAAGGACACCCTCTCCGACAGTATCGATGTTCAAAAGGCAGGTTCCTTTCAGGAAGGTGTCAGAAAGCATCCTGACTCCGGACATTGTCGCCTCTTCATCAATGGTAAAAAGAAGTTCCAATGGTCCATGAACTATTGAAGCGTTTGTCATAAGAGTCAGGGACATTGCAACCGCCAATCCATTGTCTGCTCCAAGGGTACTGCCCTTTGCCCGAAGGACTGACCCGTCAAGAATAAGGTCCAGCGGCTCATTTTTCCGTTCCGGAGGGAGTGTTACCATATCCAGGTGACTTTGAATGACGGTAATAGGAGCGTCCCGGCTGGCATCTGTTGCAGGAACTCTTACAACAATATTCCCATAATCATCTCCTCCGGCGGTGTCCATCTCATATTCAAGGCCCAGGTTTCTTGCAAGTGAACAAATATACTGACAAATGGCCCGTTCATCTCCTGACGGCCGTGGAATTTGAGATATCTGATAAAAATGATCCCAGAGTTCTGGTGGATTTACCGTAGAAAGGAGATGAGATGGCATATTCATTCGGTAAGATTTTCTTATGAAGAAATAAAAAGAGATGCCTGATTTGATATCCTGATAGGTTTACACAATCAAGGGACTCAAGTTATTATCTATACGTTTTCAGGAAAAGAAAATATTTTGAACTTTCCTATGTAGAATTATCAGGATATATTCAATAAATTACTTATAAAATGCGTAACTACTGACAATCGTTCTTTGATTCTCCCAGGAAAAGTGGTATTTATGTACTGAAGATTATCATACATGGTATGCCGGATAATTCCTTTATCGCCATATTTCATATCAACCTGGGTCCACCCATCTTCTTCTCCCTGGGTATAATCTGTTGCTTCAATAAATAGTATCGGAATTCCACTTTCCTGAAATGGTGAAAAGTCACCACAATAACAAGGAGAACCATCCTCTTCAATGAGATAGTCGGTTGAAAGGAAGGTAAATTCTTCATTTCCAGGTACATTCTCCGCAAAGTCATAGAGAGTGGATCCGCTATCTCCGTAGAGATACAGGATATTACCGGCGATAAAACCATCAAGATTAATAAACCCGATAATAGAATTCCGGTCTTTCATATTCAGTTCATTGACATAGTACCAGGAGCCGGCAAGATCATGCTCTTCAGCGCCGAATGCAACGAATGTGATTGAATAAGAAGTATTCATTTCTGATATTCGTTGTGCAAGTTCAAGTAACACGGCAACTCCTGATCCATTATCATCAGCACCACTACCCTCATCCATGGAATCATAATGTGCTCCAATAATTATCTGTTTCGATGATGATCCTTTCTTTTCTATAATAATATTCTGGGATCCATGCTCCTTGTCATCCTCATCGAAATAGGTAAAGGATTGAATCACTGGTGCATATCCCATTTCCTCTGCCTGTGTTGTAATGTAATCTGCAGCTATTTTTTCTTCTTCTGATCCAGGAAACCTGGCACCGATTGTATCTGAAAGAATCATCAGATGTTCCTCTGCAATTTCACCATATGGCTCTGATATTGCAGCCTGACTTATCTGAATACAGATCAGAATTATGAACAGAAGGAAAAAATGTTTTGAATTTTTCATAACTGATGAAATTTCCCATTTTTGAAGTTTAAATATATGGTAACCAGAATTTTACAATGATGGGTCTCCAAATAAACCTTGCGATAACCAAAAATTTTTCAACTCCTCTTCGTTCAGAACAGTACGATTTGAAAACCAAACATTTAATACCTTAATAAAGATGAATGGTGAAAGATTAGATCAATTTTTAAAAATTTTCACCGAGGTCCCATCATATGAAAATAGCCGTCACCGGGAAAGGAGGAGTTGGAAAGACATTCATTGCCGGAACCCTTGCCTGTCAGTATGCTGCAGCGGGGAACAAAACGATAGCTATCGATGCAGACACGTCCCCAAACCTCGCTCTGACACTCGGTATGACCGAAGCTGATCTTGAGAAGATTATACCCATTGCAGAAAATACATCCATCATCGAAGAGAAGACCAAGACCGATTACCCCGGAGTTTTTAAACTGGTCTTTACGGTGGATGATATCATCAAAAACCAGTCAGTTCAGACACCCTGCGGGGTATCCCTTCTGGTTATGGGAACGGTCCAGTCAATGGGTTCAGGGTGTGCCTGTCCGGCAAACAGCGTCATCAGAAACCTAATCGGCCATCTGATAACCGAATCAGACGAGGTCATCATCCTTGACATGGAAGCAGGAATTGAGCATCTGGGAAGGGGCACGGCTGAACATGTCGATGTGATGCTCATCGTCACCGATGCACATCAGGCAGCGTTGGTTACAGCCGAGCGGATTGCACGTCTGGCCAGGGAAGGAGGCATCCCACGAGTTGCAATAGTCGCAAACCGGGTCAGGGGAGAGGAGTCGTTCACCCGGATTTCAGACGTGGCATCATCGCGAGAGGTCCCGGTTGCAGCAGTCATTCCCTATGATGAGGATGTCCTTGATGCCGGAGTCAGGGGGATATCACCGGTTCACCTGGATACACCGGCAACAAGGGCAATATCAGACTTAAAAAACTGGATTGAGGAAGCATCGATATCATGAAGACCATCGTTATCATGGGACGGGGAGGGACTGGCAAAACCTCCTTTGTAAGTCTTATTGCTGATTACTTCATCAGAACAGGGCAGACACCCCTGCTCCTTGTAGATCTGGACCCGGATCAGAGTCTGGGAGAGATGCTCGGGGTGGACCTGCAGGAAGAAGGGAAAAAGAGCATTGCAGAACTCATTGAAGATACCTTTATTGAAAAAGGAGGGACCACAATCGGAGTCCCGCCATCCGAACGGATTGAACACCGGATCTGGGAAGAGGGTATGTATGAAGGTGAGAAGTTTGATTTCATCGCCATTGGGACCAAATGGGTTGAGGGGTGTTATTGTATGCCTGATGCAGCCCTTCGTGATGCCCTGAGCCGGCTCATAAAACAGTATCGCTATGTCATCATCGATGCACCCGGGGGACTTGAGCACCTCAACCGGCGGGTAACGGCACAGGTGAATGATATCATTGATGTCCTCGGTCCCTCTGCAAAATCGTTTGCTCACCTGGAACGTGCAAAAAAAATTGCCGATGAATGCGGGATATCCTATGAACGGTTCATCTCCGTTGGGGGATTTTTATTTCCTGATGATCTTGCTGAGCGGGCATCTGCTATCCCCGATACCCGGTACTTAGGAAAAATTGCATATGACGAAGAAGTCTCACGAAAGACAATAGCAGGAGAGAGCGTATTCGGGATTGCTTCAGATAATCCGGGGCCGGTTTCTGTTGAAAAGATCCTTGCAAAAGCCGGATATACAAATTTTTCCAAACCGGAATGATCAACATAAGTAAATCTTTAAACCATAATGAATTGCTACTTATGAGAAGCAACTCTCCGGCCGGATACCTGTGAACAGAAAAAATATTCATATACGTTTGAGCGAAGCGAAAAGCTCTTCCGGATCTGTAAAGGATCTGGACATCCAGATTGGAAAAATAAAAGGTGAACAATGGGACGAAAAGGAAGGGCCTACCCCTTTCCCTGACCATACCGCACTCCGAAACTGGGATAGGATGCTTCTTTCCCGGTATAAACCATTGTATATTCCTTTTTGTGACCTCTGCTGTTTATGTACCTATGGAAAGTGTGACCTTTCCG
>CAZEWE010000095.1:0-9864 GCA_964515765.1 uncultured Methanospirillum sp.
GTCCTTTCCGCTCACCCCACAGGGTAAACTGGTTCTTCATCAGATACCACGTTTCAGGCAGACCAGAGACATCAAGGGAGAGTTCCCAGTCGGCAGTCTGGTATTCACAGTGAATTGGAAACTCTTCTGCTTCCTCGCTCTCTGCATACTCTTCGGAAAAGTGAGTATCCAGAATGACAAAGGTATAGTCAAATGCTGATTTAGGAATTTTTTTCAGGAATTCCTGTGCAGGTCCGAGGATGTCTTCTGCTCCGCTCACATAGAGGTTTCCGGTTATATTCGTAAACCCCCTCTGCATATCACCGATCTGCAATATCCGGACTGGTCTTTTGATATTCATGCTTTCTCAAATCAGGAGAATAATTCCTGCGGGTTTTCCGTTGAAGAGAAAGGTTTTGTCGTATTCGTATATACAAGCCCCGGAATATCATGCAGGAGATCTGTCCGGTATACTCGTGGACCATACTGAAACCCGGTCAGATTATACCACCAGTCAGGATATCCTGACAGAGTCTCTTTTTTCCTGACAGGATCCCACAGCATGCCGTTTGATATCTCCTCATCCGGATACGGACTGACAAGACCAGGACCATAGCCGTCATTTGTGTGACCAATATACATCGAGCCATCAGATGATGCTCCGGGAGTGACGACAAAATTTGTGCAGGCGGATATCGTCCAGCAACAGAAAAGAGAGAGAATAATCCCTGAAAACAGGAGTGAAAATCTCATGATGTGTTCATGAGAGTATATGCTTTAGGCCATTTATAGTATCATATCAACCATTCAGGATTATTCCAAAAAGGGAAAAACAATAAAATCTATTTCAAATCGGTTCTGAAGGTTATTCAGGCCGCTCCCTATACATACCACAACACACAATGTACTCCTTTCCATCACTTCCGGTTCCTATCTGGTACCGGGTTGTCTTCCAGAAAAGACCACTTTCAGCCGGACTGCTGTAGATATAATCCTCCCAACCAGAACCATTGGCACGTGCTCCTTTCAGAATCAGGTCGCGGAACGGCTTTCCTGCCACATCAGTCTTATTATGATAATTTATCCCGACCATTCTGATGTTATCTGCATGGGCCACCATGTTCACACTTGTATCATAGACGAATACATAGAGGTCAGGTCGGTTTGCATCCCGATACGGGGACAGGCCTGCATTGATATTCTTTATAGTCCCCTCTGCATCGGTTGCCAGATCTGAAACAGTCTGGTTCACAAGAGTAATCACTTCCTCCTCGGTAACGGTTGATTCAGAATATGATGGTTCAATATACCGATAGAGGATACGCTCATACATACTCACGCCGGAATTATCTTTTTCTGTCCTGATTATGTCAAACATATCCTGAAATGCAGCAACAAGTGGAGCCGGTGTATCTGGGCTAAATGCAAAGTAATAGTCATAGGTTTTGAGGGTATGGACCGGAACGATAGACGCTGGATCGGCAGCATATTCCAGTATCAGCTGGCGGGCGGGCATTGCTGCATATGCCCACCCATCAATTAAGCCGGATTTAAGTGCATTGATTATCTCACGGGCATCCTGGAAATACACGATGTCAGTTACATTGGCATTGACGAGATCAGATGCAGCGATATCATCAATTACCGCTCCAATCTTCATTTCAGATGGAGTTATTTCTTTCAATGTATCCGCTGTTTCACGAAGACAAAATATCTGGTTCGAAGTCTTATCTATCGGCCCTGCCCAGCGGAAGAGGTTTTCACGCTCAGGTGACCGTGCCATGACGATTATCGCCGAACCGTTCTGATGGAGGGTCTGCTGATAGACATCCTCCCATGTACCAAAGACGAAGTGATCATTGGGAACGTCGATATTCAGCCGTGAAAACATCTGCTGGAGGACATCAACAGATATCCCTTTTGGGACCCCTTCTTCCAGAAATGTATATGGATAATATCCTTCAGTGAGATACTCCATCTTCAGGAGAGCCTCATCAAGCAGCCATGTAGACAGAATCTGATCACATTCGCTCATTCCGCCCTCAATGGGGGGATTCTTCAGTTCCATGAATGCATCGGAGAATTTTTGAATCAGGTTATCAGGAGTTCCTCTGCTGAATCCGACATATATTGGAAAACTTCCAACGCTCCCCGAAATTGCATAAAAGCCGGATTTACCGGTTGCATTACGGATATGATAATCAGCTGCAATTTTATCATATGCGAAAAGGTCGATGGTGCCATCATCAAGATACTGAATAAGAGAATATGGATCATCTCCGGTGATGATGGCATCCTTTGGGACACCTGCATTTACCACGTATTCATAAGCCAGATCATCTGTCACAGTTCCAACGGTATACGATGCAAGCTCACTCATATCAGTGATAGAGATATTTCTACTTCGTGATGAAAACAGGGCAATATCTGATGACACAACCGGCCCGACCCATGAGAAGAGTTCTTCACGTTCCGGAGTTTTTCCGATGGAAAAGATGACCACATCAGGTTCATTCAATGCTTTCTGATAGGCAGTACTCCAGGGAAGAACGGTGATTGAATCCCGGGATATCCCGTCACCAGCCTTCCTGGTTATTGCAGTCACGATGTCCACCATGAGGCCCGTCAGGGCCCCATTATCGACATAATTAAACGGAGGGTAATCCTCAGTCACAAAGGTGAGATCAGAGAACGATTCAAATTCCTGTGCTGCTGTAAAAGAACAGGACACTACGAGAATGAGTGCAGATATGGCGAATATATGCTGGAAACTAAGCTGCATACATGAATATGCTGACGGTGTTTATTTATGATTACCGAAATTGACCACAGGATGCACCACCGAAAGAGTGAATTAAGAAGACGATGAAATTGAACAGTGTGATAAATACTAAATTCACATTCATGTATGGTTCGAAATATAAATATCCGGAGACAATCTTCTATGATCAGAATATTTTTCCATAATAAACTCCTTGAGAGACAATCCTCATGACATATCCTCTTTCATCCCCTGAAAACGCTACTTTTCACATTCTCATTGTGGATGACGAAGAGAACGTCCTTGATGTAATCAGGGATTACCTCTTTGAATTCTATCAGTACTCTATCGATACCGCAAAATCCGGAGCAGAGGCCCTCTCACGGTTATCCGTACAGAGTTATGATGCAATCATATCAGATTATGAGATGGAGGGAATGAACGGGATAGACCTTCTGAAATCCATTCGTTCACAAGGAAATCATACTCCATTTATCATTTTCACCGGAAAAGGGAGAGAGGAGGTCGTTGTTGAGGCATTTGAAAATGGTGGAAACGGGTACGTCCTGAAGGGAGGTGAGATTAACTCTCAATTTGCAGAACTCTCACTGAAACTGAAAGCCATTATTGAGAAAAAACAGACCGAGGCAGCTCTTCGGGAAAGTCAGGAGTGGTTTCAGGATATCTTCTGGAATTCCCCCATCGGTATCGGTCTGTATGATGAAAAGGGATTTCTGGTTAAAATCAACCCGGCATTCTCGGATATATTCGGGATTCCGTCACTGGATGTAATACAGGGATATAATCTTCTGAAAGATTCAAGCATCCCGGAACAAGAGTTGCAGCTCATCAGGGAAAACAAGCCGGTCAGGTATTTTCTTCCCTATACATTAGATCAGGTGAAAAACAAGAACCGGTATGATACCAGCAAGGATACAACGATTACCCTCGATATTCTTGTCACCCCGATTAAAAAAGATGGTGATGCAATTTCCGGATATCTTGTTCAGTTGATGGATATCACCGAGCAATTAAAGAACCAGGAAGATATTGCAAATCAGAAAAAATTCCTTGACCAGTTGATGGAAACTATCCCAAGTCCTGTCTTTTACAAAAACCGAAGCGGAATAGTTGGCGGATGTAATCATGCATTTGAAAAATTTATCGGCAGCAGCAGAGATCAGATTATTGGAAAAACGGTACATGATATTGCACCTGGAAATTTAGCAGATTTATACCAGGCAATGGATGATGAATTATTCATGCATCCAGGTATGAAGGAATATGAATCAACTATCGAGAGTGGTGACGGTACACTCCATGATGTCATCTTTCAGAAAGCGACAATAATCGGACCTAATAAGACACCTGAAGGAATAATCGGTTTAATCATTGACATTTCAGATCAAAAAGATGCTGAAAAACAGATTCGAAAAAGTGAAGAGAATTTCAGGATTTTCTTCGAGTCTATCGGAGATATGATCGTTGTGGGAACTCCTGAAGGGAAGATATTGTACACCAATCAGGCATTGGTTCAAAAACTGGAGTATAGCCTGGAACGATTGAAAAATCTGCACATTATTGATCTTCATCCCCCAGATAATCGAAAAGAAGCGGCAGAGATCTTCGCTGCGATGTTTCGTGGTGAGGCTGATAGTTGTCCGCTTCCGCTCATTACAGAGTCAGGTCTGATTATTCCGGTTGAGACACGGATCTGGCTTGGAAAGTGGAGCGGCGAAGATTGTGTATTTGCCATTATCAAGGATCTCACCCGGGAAAAGGAAGAAAATCAGAGATTTGAAAAGTTATTCCGCAATAATCCAGCGTTAATGGCTCTTTTATCACTTCCGGACAGGACCTTTTTTGATGTCAATGATGCCCTTGTCAATACACTTGGATATACCCGTGAAGAACTCAACGGTAAAAACCCCCTTGAAATCAATCTTTTTGTCCGCGATGAGGATGCCGATTTCATCAGGACACACATCCTCAGCAATGAACCACTGAATAATTATGAGATCCAGGTCAGGTGTAAAAATGGAGCAATTCTGGACGGGCTCTTTTTTGCCGATTTCATCAACAGTCAGGGGAAAAAGTACTTTTTAGCTGTGATGATGGATATAACCAGGCAGAAGGAGCTTGAACGGGAACTCACATTTCATGAAAAAGAGCTCATCAGGTATTCCGAAGAATTATCCCGTGATATAGATGAACGAAAGCAGATGGAGATCCTGCTCAGAGAAAAGAGTGAGGAACTTGACAGGTATTTTACCTCCGCTCTGGACCTGCTGTGCATCGCAAACACAAAAGGGGAATTTATCAGGATAAATCCTGAGTGGGAACGTGTCCTTGGATACTCAATCGGAGAACTGGAGGGAAAGATCTTTCTTGATTTTGTCCATCCGGATGACCTGGAAAAGACACTTGATGCTATCAGAAAACTTGCTGGTCAGGAAGAGATAATCAATTTCGAGAACCGGTACAGGCGAAAGGACGGGACATACCGGTGGATTGAATGGAGATCAAACCCACATGGTGACCTTATTTATGCTGCAGCACGGGATATAACGGACCGCAAGCAGATTGAAGATGCAATCAGCCAGTCAAACCAGAAACTCAGGCTTCTCACCGGACTTACGAGACATGATATACTCAATCTTCTGACAGCAATCCACGCATATCATGAATTTGCACTTGACTCACATAGCAAGGAAGAGATGGCAGAGTATATCACGAGGGCTCATGAAGCGGGAAAGAGAATTGAGACCATAATCGGATTTACCCGTGAATACGAGAATTTCGGGATCGCAAGTGCCGGATGGCAGAAGATAGCGGCAATTATTGATTCAGCACGGCTGGAGATTACAACCGGTTCTGTTATCATCATTAATCAGGTAGATCCGGATCTCGAAGTATATGCAGACCCGATTATCAGAAAAGTATTCACAACGCTTCTTGAAAACGGGATAAGACATGGCGGAGAGATTCATACGATGAGATTCTTGTCGCGAACCGAGAATCGTTCCCTGATCATACAATACGAAGATGACGGAAAAGGTGTCAGGGCTGAAGATAAAGAACGAATATTCAGGCACGGGTTTGGGAGCCACACCGGAATCGGCCTCTTCCTTTCCGAGGAGATCCTCTCCATTACCGGTCTTTCAATCAGGGAGACCGGGGAAGAAGGGGTAGGAGCCAGGTTTGAAATTATGGTCCCGGATGGGAAATGGAGGAGATAGTCAGAAAATTTGAGAATACAAAAAAACCTTCTGACTCTACTCACCTCATCTGTCGATCACAACACAAACCTTACCGCTTACCTGAAAAATTAAAGCCAGTTTCCTCATCATGATTCTCCATAAGAGAGAGATCAAATAGATAAGAATTGCCCAAGAGAGAGGAGATGATTCCAGTTTTTAATTGATCGACATACAATAACTTATTAATAAAGATAAGGATTACTATCCTCTCATGATGGGGCTCATGCAACGCATAACACATTTTGGGATTGGGAATAAAATCCTTGGTCTCTGTCTGTTTTTCTGCATTTTTCTCCCGATCATCGTCGGGGGAATAGCCTACTTTGTTGCCGTTGACGTGATGAATGAGGAAACAAAAACAAATCTGCTCAACCAGGTCACTACAACGAAGACATTAACGGTAAAATTTGACACAATCTCCAAAGAAGCAAAAGATGGAGAGAGCGTCCTGGATGTCTTAAAACAACAGATTCGGGAGACTGAAGTTGGCAAGACCGGATACATGTACGTCATAGACAGCGACGGAACACTCATTGTCCATCCAAATCGTGAAGGCGACAATATTGCTGAATATGCATTTATCCAGGAGATTATGAAGACGAAGGATGGATATATCAGATATCCCTGGGAGGGACGGGATAAAGTTGTTGCATATACCTACTACGAACCATTTGACTGGATTATTGCATCAGGAAGTTATATTGAAGAGTTCGAAGGTCCGCTTGAAGCGATAAAAAATGCAATCATCATCAGTGTTATTTTAAGTGTCCTTATTGGTGGACTTATCGCGTACTATCTGGCACGAAGTATAACCAAACCACTCCTTCAGGTTGTGGATATGATCAGCGAATTATCGAAAGGTCATCTGGGCAGGCGTCTTTCGATGAAACGCAGGGATGAGATCGGATCCATGGCAAATTCGATGGATTCGTTTGCTGATTACCTGCAATTCTCCGTGATTCGCACCATTCAACAGATAGCAAGCGGAGAAAAGGCTGAACCTATCCCACTTCATGATACCAGCGATGAAATCAGTCCTGCAATAAACCAGATGATACAGACACTCAATTCACTACTCGATCAGATTGGAGTCCTTATCGGAGAGGCCAGGGAGGGAAGACTGCAGAGCCGGGCAGATTCCGATAAATTTGTCGGGATTTATCTGGAGCTGGTGTCCGGGATCAATAATATGCTTGATGCAATAACGATTCCCCTCAATGAGACACTCAGGGTTGCGGAGCGGTTTTCAAAGGTAGATTTCAGCGCACGGTTTGATGAAAAAATTACCGTTCGAGGAGATCTTCTTGAACTGAAAACCAAACTGAATCAGGTCGGGGAACATGTCGGGACACAATTAAAGGCTGTTATTGGTGAGATTTCAGATCAGGTCAGGAATCTGTCTGAATCTGCAGAATCTACAGCCGCAACGGTAGAGGAGCTTGCCGCCGGGGCTGATACTATTGCCCAGAATGTGGACAATGTTCAGCGGAATTCTGATATTACCAAGCGTTCGGTTCAGGAAGTGCTCACCGCCATGGAAAACCTGTCCACGTCTGTATCCGATGTAGCCACCAAGGTAGATTCAGTAACCCGCCTCAGTCAGGATGCTGATTCAACGTCCATTCAGGGTGTATCAAAGGCGGCCACCGCTGAAGAAGGCATAAAATCCATCAGCGAAGCGGTGAATGAGGTCGGAACTATTATCAGCGAGATTCGGGATCAGATGACTGAAATCGCAAAGATTGTTGACATCATCAGCAATATCGCAGATCAGACAAATTTACTTGCATTAAATGCGGCGATAGAAGCGGCACGTGCCGGAGACGCAGGAATGGGATTTGCGGTTGTTGCCAATGAAGTGAAAGCACTTGCACAGGATTCCCAGGGGTCGGCAGAGAATATCGCAAAGATCATCTCCTCACTCCAACACCAATCTGAAAAAGCAGCAATTGCCATGGATCAGGCGACCAGGGAGGTAGGGAACGGATCGGTTGCCATCACTGATACGATTGATTTCTTCCGGACGATCGCTGACCAGACCAGGCAGATATCAGAACACATGGGCGAAGTTGCAACCCTTTCTGAAGAAGAAGCGGCGGCAGTGGAAGAGATTACGGCAAGTGTATCTGAAGTGAATTCTATAGCAATATCAACCGCTGAAGAGGCAGTCGGAGCTGCAGCAGCATCAGAAGAAGCAGCAGCGGTACTGAAACAACTATCCGAGATGCAGGTCCTTCTTGCTGAATCAGCATTAAAAATAAAGACATCGATGACCAGGCTTACCGGATAATCACCCTTTTTTAAGATTTTTAAAAAAGAGAGTGGAATTTGCCCAACACCAAAAATATTAATTTTTAAAACTATGAATCGGGGCAGGAATCCGTCCACCCCGGTTGATAAACTTACTACAGTCAAACGTATTCACCTGCTGGACCGGAGCATGACCTAAAAGACCACCAAACTCCACCATGTCTCCAACATCCTTCCCGATAACCGGAATAAGACGAACTGCAGTCGTCTTCTGATTGATCATCCCGATGGCAGCTTCATCTGCAATAATCCCGGCTATGGTAGTTGCCGGAGTGCTTCCCGGAATCGCAATCATATCAAGGCCGACTGAACAGACACAGGTCATTGCCTCAAGTTTCTCTAGTGTAAGGGACCCACGGATGACCGCATCAATCATCCCCTGGTCCTCACTTACCGGAATAAACGCACCGCTGAGCCCACCGACAAAAGAACTTGCCATCACTCCTCCTTTCTTCACCTGGTCATTGAGCAGGGCCAGAGCGGCTGTCGTTCCCGGTGCACCGACCGATTCAAGTCCCATCTCTTCAAGAATCTCTGCAACACTGTCCCCCACCGATGGAGTCGGAGCAAGAGACAGGTCAACAATGCCAAACGGTACCCCAAGACGCTCTGATGCAACCTGTGCTACAAGTTGTCCGACCCGGGTTACCTTAAATGCTGTTTTCTTGACCGTCTCACATAGGACTTCGAAATCTTTTCCCCTGACACTCTCAAGAGCGTGTTTCACAACACCCGGACCACTGACTCCCACGTGAATGACGGCATCTGCCTCTGATATGCCATGAAATGCACCGGCCATGAAGGGGTTGTCATCAGGAGCATTACAGAAGACGACGAGTTTTGCACAACCCAGGGAATTTTGTTCCTGTGTCGCCTCTGCAGTCTCTTTGACGATCTCTCCCATGAGCCGTACCGCATCCATGTTGATCCCGGTCTTTGTTGAACCAATATTTACCGAACTGCAGACCCGTTCGGTTGCCGAGAGAGCCAGCGGTATTGATCTGATGAGCAGTTCATCGGTCCGGGTCATCCCTTTCGAAACGATCGCCGAATACCCCCCGATAAAGTTGACACCCATATCTGCTGCGGCTTTATCAAGGGTTCGTGCAATAGAAACACAGTCTTCAGGAGATGAGCAGGCAGGTCCGGCGATGAGTGCAATGGGAGTTACTGATATTCTCTTATTGACGATGGGTATCCCGTATTCGAGTTCGATCTCCCTTCCGGTAGACACCAGGTTTCTGGCAAGCCTGGTGATTTTTGCATATATCTTTTGGTTTAAGGCATCGAGGGAAGCGTCACAGCAGTCAAGAAGGCTGATGCCAAGGGTTATCGTCCGGACATCAAGCTTCTCCTGCTCGATCATATTATTTGTCTCATTGACCTCAAGGATATTTATCATAGGATTTCCTGTCATATTCGATGCATCTTTGTAAAAATATCTTCACGCTGGCACCTGATCTTTACCCCGATCTCATCACCGAGTGTATCGAGATCAGTTACCATATCTGAGAAGGGTTTGGAAGAGCGTTCGGTGTCGACGATCATCATCAT
>CAZEWE010000096.1:0-9835 GCA_964515765.1 uncultured Methanospirillum sp.
CCAACAATATTTATCGGGTTTCAAATTCTACTGATCATATTTCCATGAACAGTATATTATGTAGCGACTCTCCAACCCCCTGCAGGAACAGTGATCTCAAATCGGACCCCTTCACCAGGTATCCCATTTTCTTTAATGGTAATGGAGGTAATTGAGAGAATTTCACGGATTAAAAAGAGTCCAAGACCTGTATTTTTTCCAAAACCTTTCTTAAAGGATTTTTCTTTCTCGTCAGCTACGATCCCACCCCCATCATCTTCGTAAGTGATTTTGAGATCCCCCTGCTCTTCATGTGCCGAGAAACGAATCTGTGTGAGATTTATACCATGTCGTATAGAATTTTCAACCAGATTGTAGATTACTTTTCGAAGCATCTTATCAGCATAAATCTCATAATCTCCCATCTGATTCAATAATTCTACTGTATCGAGAATTGTTTTTATATCTCGGTATTGCAAAATCCGATGTATGTTTTGCCACTCGGGCTGAGTTGTTCCGAGATCCTGGTATTGACCGGTAAATGCAATCAGACTGTGAATCTCTTCAGTGTTTTTCTTGATTATCTGAATTTGTTTTTTTATTTGTTCATCAAAAACCGAATCAAATATTTCATCACAATAAACGAGGGTAACCATTATCCTGTTTAAAATATCATGCCTTGTAATACTGGTTAAAAGATTGATCTGCTTATGGGATTGACGTAAGGCGTTTTCTACCTTTTTTCGTTCGGTAATATCACTGATACTGACCAGAATACATGTTTCATTGTTGATATCTATTATATCAGCAGAAAAGATCCCGGTCATCAATTCGCCAGACTTTCTTTTTAAGTGAACTTCAATACCATACACCTTTCCTTTTGATAATGCATCTACAATGTTTGCCCTTTCCTCAATTTTTTCCCAGAATAAAATATCCAGAGTCTTTTTCCCTATCACCTCCTCTGCGTTATAACCTGTAATATAGGAAAAACCTTCATTCACTTCAAAAATTTTCCCATCAGAAATCCTTGTGAGCATGATAGCATACGGTGAAGATTGAAACGCCTTTTTAAACTTCTCTTCCTGAGCCTGAACTTCACTGAGCAGTCGCCGGGTTACCATCATGACAAGAGCTATGATTGTCCAGATACCAAGGAGCAGATAACCGATAACGATTATTTCTCCAATTACTCCGGCGTTAAAAAAATAACTGCTGTCAAAAGGAATGATTAATTCAATACCGAGGAGTATTAAACTAAAAACCAGATGACAAATCATTACCAGACCAATTATCCTGACAACTGGTCTTAAATTGGGAGATACTTTCCGAAATATCAGCCAGCAAATCTGGATATCAAATATTACTGTAAAAAATGCAAGAAAAATCTCCCGCATTCCCATTGAAGGTGTGATGAGATAAAAATAAGAGACTGCTACAAAATATATGAAAAGAAAAAAATAATTCTGAATTTGTGGTCCCTTTTTCCCGGTAAAGGTTTCAAGACCGATGAATAGAACGAGAAGCCCGGTAATTAATAACGTATTGGCAACAACAATTGCAACATAATCTGGGATGATTCCACGGAGAAGTATAAGAAATATTCCCGAAGAGGAGAGTATTGTTGAGAAAAGAATAATCTTTAATCCGGAAAAACGGGATTGGTATTGGTACCAGATAACTCCCATCGTAAATGAACTAAGCAGATTTACAATTAAATTTACCAGAAGAAGCGTTTTTATGTCAAAAATCATATTTTTCTCTAAAGTTCCACATAGATATTGAGAATTCGTATGTTCATGATATCATCGAACATGACAATACCGGATACTTCCGGTCTGATCAATTTCATATCCGCCCAGGTGTATCAGAATCTCCTTAAACTTCTGAGATTTTATCATCTCGAAAATCGCTTTGATTCGGTGATCTTTTTCCAACATCTCTTTCGTGGTCACCAGTTCATACCGTTCGACATCCACCGGAACAAACGGGAGAGAAAATGCCCGGGCTGCACTGTATATCGTCATCCCAAGATCTGCATCTCCATTCTTCACCGCAAGACAGACCCCAAGATGGGTAGGAACTTCTTCCTCATATCCGGCAATTGAAGCGGGATTAATCCTTTTCTGCTTCAGCAGATGATCAAGCAGCATCCTGGTTCCTGACCCTTCCTGACGATTGATAAACCGATGCGTTGTGATGGCCTCAAACCCAAGAATCTCTCTGGATACAATCCCCTGAATCCGCTCGCCAATACATATCAGGACCAGTTCCTCCCCTTGAAAATACTTTTTCAGATAGGGGATATTGTATTCCCCATCATCGGAAAGCAGATGCATCGGAGCCAGATGACAAAATCCCTGTTGTAAGGCGAATAGACCTCCCATACTCCCGATTTGAGATGAGGCGATATGAATCCCGGTATCCCGTGCAAGATCTGCAAGGTAATCAATTGCCGGATCATGGCTCCCGGTAACGAGAACCACCTGATCCGCTATTGTATGAGAAACTGTCAGATACGCTGTCGTTTTCTCTCCACTCTTTAGTTCATTTTTACCGGCCGGGATCTTGAGGTAGGCATGGGATCTGACCATGTGCATCTGAACACCGGCTCCCCGGGGAAACGGTACTGCTATCCACCTATCCTGGATTTTTCCAACGGTTGCCAGAACAAATTCTTCAAATCCGGTGGAAGAGTGAATTGTACTGCCAAGTGTAACCGGAATACTAGGATATTCAGGAATTTCACATCCATACCAGGAGAGGAGAGGCAGTACTATCTCACGGAGAATCGTGTAATTCGCGATAGGGTACCCGGGCATGCCAATAATGGGTTTCCCGTCAATCTCCCCTAAAATTGTCGTTTTTGCAGGGATTATTGCGATACCGTTCACGATGATGGTCCCTAGTTCTTCAATCACCGCTGCCGTGTAATCTTTCTTCCCTTTGGATGACCCTCCCGATATGAGGATGATATCATGATCAGGGATTGCACGTTTTACCGCAGCTTTAATCTTTTTCTTGTCATCCGGAACAATCGGAAAGTGAGTCACCGTAGCACCGATTGACGTGATGAGAGCAGCAGCAACGTACAGATTACTTGCAATCATCTGATCCGGCTCTGGATGGACACCGACAGGAACGATCATATCACCGGTGGGAATGAGTGCAACCCTGAGATCACAGACCGGGACTTCGGTAATTCCATAACTGATAAGAGCACCGATATCTGTAACACGTATTTTACTCTTCCGGGGAAGGATCATCTCATTATGAACAATATCATCACCAATCGGTCGGATATGATGCCAGGGATGAACTGGTTTCTCAACATAATAACTCCCATTCTTCTCATTCAGATCCTCATTCATGATCACGGCATCATAATCGGAAGGAACCACATTACCGGTGCTTACCTGAACAATATTTGATAAAGATACCGGTTTGTGCACTGATGCGTCAGAAGTTTCCTTACTTCGGACCGCAATTCCATCCACCTCTGAAAGATGGGCAGCCGGAACAGAAAGTGGTGAAAAGATTGCTTCTGCGGTTGTCCGGCCAAGAGATTCCTGAACCGGAATGCGGGAAATAGATGGTGAAAAAGAGAACCGTTTCCGAAAGAGACGCAGAGCTCCGGACAGTGAAGTAGGTGGAGGAGTATGCGGAGTGCTGGTATCTTTTTTCACCATTTGTTCTTCATACCTGTTAGGAGGCTATATGATTTACCTGAAATACTCAACGATATTTCTGAATAATTTCATATTCATCGACTCAGTCGGAACCGGCTGTTGCTGTCGCCGAAGTCTCTCTTTCTGCAATGGCCAGTCATATTCATTGACAAACTCCATGGCACGTTCCGGGTGAGGCATCATGGCAAGGACTTTCCCGTCTGCGGAGGTGATTCCCGCAATGTCCGCTACCGACCCGTTCGGATTGTAGGGGTACTCTCCATCGGCTGGTTTCAGATTATCCAGGCAGTAGGTGAAGGCTACCATCTTCTGGTTCTTCAGCTGGGTGAGTACTTCCTTTGAACAGGAAAAGTTTCCTTCTCCATGGGAGACCGGGCAGATGATCCGTTCAATTCCCTTTGTCCAGATGGATTCTGCAGCGGGTTTGATGGTTACATATCTGCACTCAAGCACCCCTTTCCGGTTCGGCATGAGGGCAATATCCCGCTTGTACTGCTTGTTAAATGCCGGTACAAGTCCAAGATTTGCAAGGATTTGAAACCCGTTACAGATGCCGAGCACCAGGTTATCTTCTTCAAGAAATTCAGTTACATCATTCCAGAGATTATTCCTGACCCGGTTTGCATAGGCATTCCCTGCTCCGGTATCGTCACCATAGGAGAAACCTCCAGGGAAAACCAGGAGACGATAATCGCACATCCGGTATTTCCGGTCAATAAGATCATTGATGTGGATGATGTCTGCATCCATACCGGCACGTAAAAGCACCTCCCTGGTCTCCATCTCTGAATTTATCCCGTAACCGCTCATTATAAGCGCCTTGTCCGGGATCAACTCCTGTTCCTTCCGTCCGGAGGTTAGTCGTGTCGAAATCGGATTCATGATCAATACCCCCCGAATGGTTTCTTATATGCCGATTCAAGATCACTGACCGGGACAGATATCCGAAGTGATGGACCGGTTATCTGCAGGTTCTTTCCGGTTACCCTGCCAATCAGGGTGGCATCAGGTCCCATTGCCAGTTCAAATGACCGTTTCTTATCAGGATCAACCGTGACAATGAATCGACCGAGCGTTTCTGAGAAGAGAAGGACATCTGGCCTTAATTCTCCGGTGAGGGTGACATCCATGCCAACTCTCCCGCCGATTGCTACCTTTGCAAGGGCTATAGCAAGTCCTCCATGAGTAACCGGTTGTGCAGATGCAACGAGATCATGTAAAATGGCATTTGTAAGCCGCTGGTACCGGGCCTTCGTTGCAGATATATCGAGGGAAGGGACCGTTCCGCCGGAGATCCCAAGATAGGCACAGTATTCAGATCCGCCAAGTTCCTCCCGATTTTCTCCAATCAGGTAGACAAGATCCCCTTCTATCTTTGCATCAAGGGAGACTGCTTTTGTCACATCCGGATGGATACCGATGGAGGATACAAGAAGTGTCGGGGGCACGGAGACTTTTACCGGATTGTTGTCCTCGTCATACCCTCTGAAATCATTGAACATACTGTCTTTACCGGAGATGAATGGCGTCTCAAACCCGGTTGCCCCATCATAGCACCCACGGGCTGCTGCTTTGAGCTGGGCCAGTCTTTCCGGTTCATCTGAAGAACACCAGCAGAAATTATCAAGAATGGCTATAGCATCAAGTGGAACACCAAGAGCGATAAGACCACGGATCGCGGTATCAATACATGCGATCGCCATTCGGTAGGGGTCAATCTCAGAGTAGGAGGGGAAGATACCCTGTGAAAGACCAACTCCTTTCTTTGAACCCGGAACAACTTTGGTAAGGGTTGCCATCCCCTGAACTCGTCCTGTTCCCTGAACCGGACCAAGAACATGCCCGCCCTGCACGGTGTGGTCATATTGGATGGAGATGAACTCTTTCGAGCAGATATTCTTCCTGGCAAGCATCTCCTTGAGTGTCGTATCAAGGTGCTCCGGACATTTTGGCAAGGGGTCTGATGGAACGGGAGCTTTTGCTTCTGTATTCAGTAGTTTTACCGGAACACCGTCATGCAGGAATGAGAGTTCAATATCCATAACGATGGTTCCGTGAAACTCCACAACACACCGGCCGGTGTCGGTGAATGTCCCGATGACTGTGGCTTCTACTTCCCGGCTGGCAAGGAGCTCCATGAACTCATCCAGTTTATCCGGAGGAATTGCGAGTGTCATCCGTTCCTGTGATTCAGAGATCCAGATCTCCCAGGGTGCCATCCCTGGATACTTGAGCGGGACCTTATCCAGATAGACATGACATCCGTTGCACTCCTTGGCCATCTCTGCAACCGAACAGGAGATTCCCCCGGCACCGTTATCGGTGATACTGGTATACAGGCCCCGATCACGGGCTTCCTTGACGATAACGTCTGATACCTTCTTCTGGGTGATGGGATCTCCTATCTGCACTGCTGTAACCGGACTTCCCGGGTCAAGTGCCTCTGAAGAGAAGGTTGCTCCATGAATACCGTCTTTTCCGACCCGGCCACCTATCATGACGATATGATCTCCCGGTCGTGCCTGTTTCTCATAGAGGTTCCTTGTCCCGTCACTTCGTGGCATTATACCGACGGTCCCGGCAAAGACCAGGGGTTTTCCAACATACCGGTCATCAAACCAGACAAATCCCTGGGGGGTTGGTATACCGGAACAGTTCCCGCCAACGCCAACTCCTGACACCACACCGTCAAGGATCCGTCGTGGTGAAAGGATCGGATTTGATTTATTTTTCCCACGATAGAGGGTTGGATGACTCTCCGGGTCCCCGACACAGAACCCATAGATGTTAATACAGGGCTTTGCTCCCAGACCAAACCCAATGGTATCCCGGTTCACTCCCACAATGCCGGTGAGGGCCCCGCCGAATGGATCAAGTGCAGACGGGGAGTTGTGGGTCTCAACTTTATGCGTGACAAGATAGTGGTCGTCAAAGATGATCCCTCCTGAATTGTCGGAAAAGACACTGAGGCATATGTCTTTATCGCCCTTTTGTGCCCGGATGGTATTGGTAGCCGCCTGGATGCAGGTCTTATACAGCCCCTTTGGCATATCATCGTCCATTGGTGAGGCAAATATCGTATGTTTACAATGCTCACTCCAGGTCTGGGCCAGTGACTCTATCTCAACATCGGTCGGTTTTCTCCCCTGTGCTTTAAAATAGTCACTGATTGCATGCATCTGTGCCAGGTCAAGAGCAAGCGGGCCTCTTCTCTGTCCGGTCTCCGGGTCTGGTATTCCTTCCTTTCCGATTCTGATAAGTTCCTGATCGTCCACGTCAAGGTCAATTGATTCAGCGGTTGGAAGCTCATGCAGGTGAACGAACGGAACAACAACATCCATCCCTTTCGTACCGTACTCTGTCCTTGTTTTTATGTGAACCCGGTTAATGAGAGAATTGGCAAGTGTTGCAGCCAGGTTTTCAGCAGCATCCGGTGAAAGTCTGCCGCGGACGAAGAATAACTGGGATGAGTATACCGCCTCTCCCGGCTCGAATTTTCTTTTGGTAAAGTCTTCGATGGTCTGACGTGCGGTTGTACCCACATTGTCAGTAACCCCTGGCAGGAACCCGACTTCAATAGCCGTATCAAAGTGTGCAATTGTGGCTTTATCAACGGTAAAAGTCTGCACCACCGGGTTTATGAGATGAGAACCAATCTCATGCAGTTCTTCCGGGGTAAAGTCCCGGGAATGGGTTGAGATGGTATAGATATCGATCACATGAAGTTCATCAATGGGAAACCCAAGTGAACGGATCCGATCGGTTCTGACCTTCAGTCTGGGATCGGTTTTATATTGGACTTCTATCCGGTGGACATATGCCATGTATACCTGGGTAGTACTTGGTTGTAATCCAACATAAGTCTCAAGACTGCAGGAACAAAAAAGTGGTCTGACTTATCTGATAGAAATTGACCGGTTTGTATCTGTCCGTCCTGAATTGATGATATTTCGTGATATGTGGGGAGTGGGGGGAAAAAATCAGGCCCTCAGTTTTTCCATCACCCGCATCTTCTTTGCGATGGCGGCCTGTGCAGCCCGGTCAACCTCTTTTTTCATCGCATCGAAATCCTGCTGCTCTTTCTCGACCAGTTTCTTAAGCGGAGTATATGCCGCTTCCCTGAACCGTGGATTAAAGTCCTCTTCCTTTCCGTTTCTGATAAGGACCGGTTCAGCCCTGCCTTCTTCGACCCGGCCAATGATGGAAGATTTCACTCCGATATGAGAGAGCAGGGCCTGGGCCTTTGAGATGACTTCAGGCTGGGCAATAATCAGGAGAGCATCAATAGACACTCCAAGCGGATCGATCTCAAGGGCCATCAGCATCTTATAAACCTCTGGATCGACAAGTCCCTGGACAGCTTCCTCTTCTACGACGAACCGTAGGCCTGCTGTCTTAGCCATCTCGTGAACATCTCCCCGAAGACCTCCGTTCGTAACATCGGTCATCGCATGAATGGAACCGAGCAGGTCACTTTGTAAGATGGCGTCAGCTGCACGAAGGAAGGTCAGGTTTATTGTCCGGTCAACTACGTCATGATACCCGTAGTAGAGGGCGGTTGTCGCAATTGTCCCCCCTCCGGCACCTTCGGTCATGAGAAGGAGATCGCCTGGAGCTGCCTGTCGTCGTGCCGTGATATGGTCTGCAACTCCTACTGTCCCGACACATCCGGTCATGCGGTCACCTATGACCATGTCCCCGCCAATCCGAAGGGTTGACCCGCTGACAAGAGGCACTCCGGTCAGTTCTCCAACTGTTGTCACCCCGGCAGTGTAGTCAAAGATCTTTGCAACATCACCATCATCGGCAACATGAATATCTGAAAACAGCATGACAGGGCGGGCACCCATGACATAACAGTCACGAAGGGTCGCACGGGTCACATGAAATCCGGCAAGATAGGGAAAATCTGAAAGACGTGAGTGCATCCCGTCTACGGTGCAGACAATATACTGACCTCCGGCCTGAACCACCCCGGCATCATCCATATCCTCAACACCGACGGTAGCCCCTGAATTGCCGATGATCTCGGCTATCTTCCGGTGTGCATAAAAGTCACCGGTTCCCCGTGAGCCGACTCCGAACGCACCCATGGAAACCCCGGCCTTTTCATAGGTAAGAATGTCGCTCGTAAGGTCAGAGGTGGCGGTAACTTCAACCATGACCGCCTTTGCAAAGGAAAGAGCATATTCCCTGCTGGTCCCTTTTATCTCAACAATGCGGTCAGCAAGATCTGATATAATATCCTGGGACGCCCTGCCTTTTTTCAGATTCCGGCGGGCATAACCCTCAACATCCATGCCATCAGGTTTGCCGTACTAGGATAAAATAAGGGTATATATGGCGAAAGACTTCTTATGATTCGTAGGTAAACCTATTTCCTGCTGGTGGACTGGTGCACAAGGATTCAGTTTTTTTCATTCCCTTCATACTGTCATTCATACTTATCCTCTCCCTCTGTAGTACGGGAACCGCAGAGAGAGCCTTAAATAGTGACAATTCTGCATCCAATATATTATCCAGCGACCTTCTTCAGATTTTAAACAAAGCCTCCTGTCCTCCTGGTCAGTCCCCAGATGATATCATCGACACCATGGAGAAGAACGGCCAGATACGCCGAAATGAATCCGGTGCCTGGACTGTCCATGTTACCCTGGAACTTGAGGAAAACCAGACAAGTGATGATATCCTGCCAATGCTCTCTCAACCGGCTTTAGATACCTCATATCATCTGATTACCGGGTGGGCGAGTTCTGAAAACCTGACCCTGCTTGCCGGAATGAGCGGGATAAAAAGCATAATTCCGGTTTTTCCTCCTGTTAGTTCAGGTTCATTTGAGATAATACAGAATGAACCAACTATCAGTGCTGCCCCTGACAATGCATGGAGAACAAAACTCTCTACTGACCTCTTGCAGCTCCTTGATGACACCTACCTCTCTCCCGGACAATCACGGGCCGACATGATGGCGCTCATGGAAAAGACTGGTGAAGTGAGGCTTGCGGATACTGATATTGAGGTCCGGATATCGGCAAAGACAAAACCTTCCTCTTCACCATCCACATTCCTGGAATATTTCTCCTCACCTGTGGTAGATTCAGTATATGGACGGATCGGGGGATGGATACGGGCAGATAATATCACCCGTCTTGCCATGCAGGAGGGTA
>CAZEWE010000097.1:0-9743 GCA_964515765.1 uncultured Methanospirillum sp.
GGGTGTTCATTTAACCTCGTGGTAAAGGACGGAAAGGTTGTAGGGACGGCTCCCTATCACCGCTCTCCGGTGAATGAAGGAAAGGTATGCCCGAAGGGAACCTATGCCCATGAATTCATCAACAGCCCTGACCGTCTGACAAAACCACTGATTAAGAAAGATGGCAAATTTGTCGAAGCTTCGTGGGAAGAGGCTCTCAAGCTCATCGCTGAGAAGTTCAAATCCTATAAGCCGGATGAGTGTGCTGTTCTCTCTTCTGCCCGTGTCTCCAACGAAGAAAATTACGCCATGATGAAGTTCGCCCGTGGCGTTTTGAAGACACGACATATTGATCACTGTGCCCGTCTCTGTCATGCATCCACCGTTGCAGGTCTTGCAAATATCTTCGGGTCAGGAGCAATGACCAACTCTATTCCGGATATCGCAGAGTCAAAATGCGTCTTTGTTATCGGGTCAAACACCTTTGAGAACCACCCGCTTATCGGCCGTCAGATAATGAAGGCGAAGGCAAACGGTGCCAAAGTCGTCTACGTAGACCCACGGAAAACTCCAACCGGAAAGCAGGCAGATCTCTTCTTACAGTTCTACTCCGGAACAGATGTCTGTCTCCTGAATGGTATGATGCAGGAGATCATCAAAAACGGCTGGGAGAACAAAGAGTTCATTGAAAAACGCTGTAACAGCTTTGATGATCTCAAGAAGGAGGTTATGAAAGATGAGTACAGCCTTGAGAATGTCTCATCTGTCACTGGTGTTCCGGTAGATGAGATCAAGACCGCTGCCGAATGGTTTGCCAAGTCCGGTGCAACCACCATCCTCTATTCGATGGGTATCACCCAGCACACCACCGGGGTTGACAATGTCAAGTCCATCGGAAACATCCAGATGCTGACCGGAAACCTCGGAAGACCAGGAACCGGTGTGAATGCACTTCGTGGACAGAACAATGTGCAGGGTGCCTGTGACATGGGATGTCTGCCGGTAGTCTTTACCGGGTATCAGAAAGTCATTGATGAGGCCGCCCACAAGAAGTTTTCAGATGCCTGGAAATTTAAGGATGGCATTGCTGAAGGGAAGAACGGGTATGAAGTCACGGTCATGATGGATGTCCTGACTGACAAGCCTGGTGAACTCAAATGCATGTATATCATGGGTGAAAACCCGATGATCTCTGACCCGGACCTGACTCACGTCGAGCATGCATTAAAATCACTTGAATTCCTCGTCGTTCAGGATATCTTCATGAATGAGACCGGTGAACTTGCAGATGTTGTCCTGCCTTCCTGTTGTTATGCAGAAAAAGACGGAACACAGACATCTACCGAACGCCGTGTTCAGATGTGGAGAAAAGCCCAGGATCCACCAGGAGAGGCAAAGCTTGACTGGCAGATTATTGCAGACATTGCAAAGGCAATGGGATATGGCGAGCAGTTTGCCTGGACCTCTGCTGAGGAGATCTTCAACGAAATGGCAGCTCTTACTCCATCCTATGCCGGAATGGACTATGAGCGTCTGAACAGACCAGAAGCCCTCCACTGGCCATGCCCGACCAAAGAACACCCGGGAACCCCGATCCTTCATATCGAGAAGTTTGGTATGCCGGACGGTAAGGGTCTGATGACTGCCATTCCGTTCAAATACCAGCAGGAACGTCCGGATGCAGAGTATCCAATTCTCCTGACCACCGGTCGCTGTATCTGGCACTGGCATACCGGAACCATGACCCGGAGATCTGAAAGCCTTGAGCGTGAAGAACCTACCGGATGGATTGAGATGCACCCAGAGGATGCAAAAGCCCTGGGAGTTAAAAACAACGAGATGGTAAAGGCAATCAGCCGCCGTGGCGAGATCACCATCAAGGCACGTATCACTGACACCATTAAGAAGGGCGTCATGTTCATACCATTCCACTTTGTCGAGTGTGCAGCAAATATGCTGACGATCAATGCTCTTGACCCTATCGCAAAGATTCCCGAGTCAAAGGCATGTGCAATAAAAGTTGAGAAGATACAGGAGGCCTGAACATGGCAGCAAAAGGCGATATGAGCTATGTCTGGGCAAAAGACAAAGATATCCTCGAGAAGGGAGAATGTGGCGGGGCAGTCACTGCACTCCTGAAATATGCACTGGAAAGTAAATTTGTAGACGCAGTCCTTGCCGTCAGAAAAGGCCAGGATATCTATGATGCAGTTCCGGCATTCATCACCGACCCTGCAGAAGTAGCATCAACCGCAGGATCCCTGCACTGTGGAACGCTCCTGCTTCCAAAGATCTTAAAGAACTACGCCGACGGTGCAAAGGGCATGAAGATCGCCGTAACCTGCAAGGGTTGTGACGTCATGGCCTTTTACGAGCTTGCAAAGAGAAACCAGGTGAACCTTGACAATATCGTCATGATTGGTGTCAACTGTGGTGGATCCGTAAGCCCGGTCAGTGCCCGGAAGATGATCGCTGAAAAGTTCGGTGTAAACCCTGATACCGTCCACAAGGAAGAGATCGACAAGGGTCAGTTTATCATCGAGTACGAAGGCGGACACAAGGGCATCAAGATTGATGAACTTGAAGAGGAAGGATTTGGACGCCGATCCAACTGCCGTCGCTGTAAGATGAAAATCCCCCGCCAGGCAGATCTTGCATGTGGAAACTGGGGAGTAATCGGCGACAAGGCAGGAAAGGCAACCTTTGTTGAAGTCTGTTCAGAGAAGGGTGCAAAGCTCCTCTCCGATGCACAGGCAAAGGGTGCAGTAGAAGTTGCAGCAGCCGATCCAAAGGGTATTGAGATCCGTGGCAAGGTCGAGAAGGCCATGCTCAAGCTCGGTGACGAGTGGCGTGAGAAGGACTTTACCGCACTTGGAAAGGGTAAGGAACGCTTAAAACTCCTGATGGACGAGACCTCAAAGTGTATCAAGTGTTACGCCTGTATTGAGAACTGTCCGATCTGTTACTGTGTTGAGTGTTCAACCAAGAAGCCCTGGTACATCAACCCAGGACAGCTCCCACCAGGATTTATGTTCCACCTGATCAGATTTGCCCACGTATCTGACTCCTGTATCAACTGTGGTCAGTGTGAAGAGCTCTGTTCCATGGACATACGCAATGCCCTCTTCATGCACTCACAGCAGGTTGAGGTAGAAAAGCAGTTCAAGCACACACCAGGTATGGACATGACTCCGCCAATCCACGCATTTGTTGAGGAAAGAGCAGAGCGTGCCCGGCTTGATGCAACCGGAACTGACTCTATCTACACCAATATATTCCAGGATGAGTAAAGTGCAGTGATAAACGTCTTGGAATAATCATTAAAAAAGGATTATTCCACGGCGTGCACACGAATCGCACTTCATAGTATTAAGAAAACTTTCAGGAAGTTTTTCATTATACTATCATCATCCCCACATTTTTGTAAATGTCTATCTCCTTTCCGGGATAATAACCGGAAAGGATCACCAGCCTGGTGTCATTCTTTCTTAAAATATTGACCGGAGATGGATTATTCCTTCATGAATGAGGCACGAGAACCAGATTGTTTTTTACACGATATCGAGTGAGAAAATATGCGATATTACTGATTCATTCTGACAGGATGACGGGCATGGATTGAGGTAATGAGGGTATAGTCTTTTTCAGAAATTTCCTGTAATGGATGAGTTAAATAAATCGTCCACCGTTTCTTATTATCAAAACATTGCAGTTCCTCTACCAATGGATGGAGAGCAACCGGGGTTGAAAATTCATTGATGTTCTTCATCTGACAGCGAAATGGCTCGAGCATCTCCTTTGCCCGTGATATGGTAATCTCTTCTGGAGGGATTCCTGGAATTTTCTGTTTTACGATTGCAGATCCTACTACGGCTGATGGAAGCATGCCTTCCGGCCTGAACTCTACCTTCGTGTAATAGAGAACCTTGTCTCCAGTTTTCATTCTTTCAAATCTTTTTCTCTCTTTTTTCTGTATTTCCAGGATTCCCTTACCAGTAACAGTGTTCCAACCCTCCCATGTTCCTATTGTAAGCCAATATGTCATAATATCATGAATCCATCCCCGGAATGATAGCCGATAGTGCAGATAATCAAGGATGTGTGAGATGATCGATCATTCAATTTAAGCCAATATACATTTGGTAAACAATTGATTTATGCCATTATAGGATATATAGTGAACGTACATTCCGGGGCCTCATCATGGATACTGACGGACAAAAATCATCCTGTGAAGTGATATGGGAGAATAATCCGTATTGGCGATGGATAGGGTTTTCTGTTCTCTTTGTTTTTATTATGTTTCTCTCAGTTCGTATTCTGAATCACCATTTATTATGGCTTCTTGTGATGATCGGAGTTATGGGTGCATTCCTTTTGTATTTCATCATCATCCAGCAGGTAAATGGAAATAAAGAACATGTTGAGATTGATTTTTTGAGAGAACAACTCGGAGGGGGTGATATTACCTATGAACAATTTATCCGGATGAAAGAAGAGGTTCTAAACAGGCAGAGGGATTATATTCTGATTCGGCAATAAGGATATCATTATCTGTCATCCTGTTTCTCTGATATTACTGGCATGAATAGTATGAGCGTATGAGTGTCGCTCTTTTCAGAGCGATTATGTTTTGTGATAGCACCGGTGATACAATCTTACGTCGTATTGTCATAACCGGCGAGTGATGAACAGAACAAAATGTCCTCATAGCTCTTTGTGTACCCTAAATAATATCCAATACATACCTGTTACAATATGGCATCTCTTTCAGTGGAAAATCTTTTCATTTCCGCCGTAAAAATCTTTCTTTTTGAAGATAAATCTATTACAATAACTTTTTCTCCGAGCGGCATTCAGATTCGGTTTCCCACGACACGGAGACTTGCAGAGTTTATGCAGGTGCCACACTACTATATTCTTCCTTACTTTGCGATGATGGAAGAGATGCAACTGGTAACACGGGCTGAACGGGTTGGAATTCTAACTACGAGTACCGGATCCATGAAATTGGTCTCCCTGATGCGTGATTCGTTTCCCAGGGAAACCTCTGAAATTCTTGGTGAGAAGATATTTTCAGAGATCTTGCAAGGAATAAAATAACCCGATTCTCTCTTTTTTTCTCCAAGGGAAGATAGATAAACTGATAACTACAATAAATATGGTCTCAAAACGTGGAATTGTGACATTGTCCACTCTCGAATGGTGACCGAAAATATGAAACGGGTAGTATCCAGCACAACTAAAAAAGAAGGAATATGGCGATGTGATCCGTGTAGATGGTATTATTATCCGGATAAAGGGGATCCGACCCAGAACATTCCTCCGGGAACATCTTTTGAAGATCTCCCAAATACATGGCGTTGTCCTATCTGCAAAGAACCGAAGTCTGCATTTACGTTTATTCGATAACGCTTTTTCAGAATTTAAGGTTTTTTTCAGAAAGGTTCATTCTTTTTTTGTGATTCCAATAGGGCAGGTCAGAGAGAGATGATGATATCAACGGAGTATTGTCGCGCAAAAATAAATTAAATAAATCAAGTTTATTTTGTGCAATTATGTGATGATGTTATGAACTCGTGTTTATTTTTTCCCCCAATTTTATCAAAAACCAGCTGATCATACCAGTAGTTTTTTGAGTATTGGAGGCGATATTGTATTGCCCGTAATCACACAACCGGGCACATATTTGTCGTAATGAGTGTAGAATCAACCCGAATTCATGGAAGATTTCCCGAGTTCTTCTTTCATGAATGATTCTACCTCATTTCCACCTTGCTTCTGCTATCAAACTGATTGTACATTCTATTTCAATCTCCGCCTGTTCAGTCTTTCTAATAATCTTCTTCAGAAAATAGCTGGATTTTTACCGGAGAAAGAAGTGGTGTCATTCAGGTTTTTAATTTATCATCTGTAACGAAATCCCATCCCTGCTCTTTTTTACCTTCACGAGATATTATATGAGTTGAGTATCTGGCAGGAATAATTGTTTCAGACCAAATGAGAATGCTATGATAATTCGAGAATAAGGGCGGAATAGTTTGTATCCATCAAAGGACCGAGGAATCAGCCCGGAGCCCAGATTTTAGATGACTAATGGAATATTAGTACATGAAATACAAACTAAAACCGCTCAAATCAATTGATTACCAGATGTATTATATTTTATTATTTATTCTCACCGATACATTGCCGGGCATTATACTCACCTGTTCTGATTATTTTTCGAACGCTTTTCGATGGTACATTGGAATGGTTTTCGCTGAACTCCTGATACACGGTACCCTGATCTGGAAGCCGGTTTTTTCTCGATAGAATGAAAGAGACAATGTCAGGAGGTTTGCACATGCAAGTTGCATGTGTAGATGAGAAAATAGCCGGTTGAGCACCTGCATGATCGGTACATGTGCTGTATACCGGGTGCCCAACTGAATAGTAATTATATCACTTGATATATTTATTGATATACCTGCTGTTAAAAATCAAATTTTCTAATCCTTAGCTGGAAAATGGAGTAGAATTTGTATTTAATCAGATTTTCATTGAAAATAGGATGGTATCTCCGGGGGTGATGGGGAAGAGTATGTCAGACTGACCAGAACGGTGAGAGTTATGATCCTGGACAGGCCATAGAAGACAGCGGTGTTTTGGAAGGTAGAAGAGAGGCAAACTGGTATTACCAGAAGGATTTTCCGCTTTCATGAAGCGAAGAAATATCCCTTCCCCCATCCCATACCTCAATATGCTACCCCTATCACGACTTCTCCTGCGATTATCTACCATCGTAATGATTCTGGTTCTATTTATTGTATTCTCTGTTTCAGCGGCAGACAATGAAGCCGAACCCAATCCCGATTCCGAAGACATCTCACCCCTTCCGACGCTCTATCCCAAGTGGACACCGGGAAATACCTCGCTCTCACTTCTGACTATTGAGCAGAAAGGGAAGATACGGAGCCTCAAAAGCAAGCCGGTAAACACCACCATTGCCCTGGACACCCCTCCGATTACTGTTCCCGCTGATCTGCCTGAGTTTTTTGACTGGAGAAACAATAACGGAGACTGGACAACACCCATCAAGGACCAGGGTGAAGAATGTGGAAGCTGCTGGGCCCATGCGGTCATCGGAATTCTGGAATCCCATGTGAAGATCACAGAGGATAATCCGAATCTGAACATCGACCTCTCTGAGCAATATCTGATCTCATGTGACCATGACGATGACGGCTGTGATGGAGGGGATTTTGAGACCGCAATGCCCTATCTCGTAGATACCCCTGGTCCGGACGGCCTTGTCGGGACAGTTCTGGAACTTAATTACCCCTATGATGAAACATCAGACGCCTGCAAAGACCTCTCCGGACTGGAGCGGTATACCGCAGGAAAGTGGGCCTATGTCAACGCATCGGCTGAATCTGATGATGCGGAAGTGTCACTCCCAACTGTCGAAGAGTTGAAGGCTGCTATCTATCTGAAAGGACCGATAGCGGTTGGTGTCGATGACGACGATGCTTTTGATGAATACAGTGGAGGGATCTTTTACAGTGAAGAAGAGAGTGATGAGACCAACCATGCGGTCATCCTGGTCGGATGGGGTGCAGATGAAGATGGTGAGTATTTCATCGGGAAGAACAGTGTCGGGACAGAATGGGGAGAAGGTGGCTGGTTTAACATTGATGTCCATTCATCCCGGATAGGGGAAGGGGCCGTGTATTTTGATACCCTTTGAATGAAACATCATTTTTTTCTTTTTGGAAAACCAGAAACCCTTTAATGTTCCTATGTGGAAAGGTTCATGACATCTCAAAATTATAATCTCAATAAAGAGAAAGAAAAAACTGCCCTTCTCTCGGTATGTTCTAATTCTGTTCTTGTCATCATGAAGTTCATTGTCGGATTTGCTCTTGGATCGGTGAGCATCATATCTGAAGCGATTCATTCGGGGATGGATCTTCTGGCTTCAGTTATTGCTTTTTTCTCGGTGAGAAAATCCGGAGAGGCACCAGACGAAGAACACCAGTTCGGACATGGGAAGTATGAATCTGTTTCTGGAATGGTTGAGGCGATTTTGATTTTCATCGCTGCAATTCTTATCATCAATGAAGCGGTCCAAAAAATTCTCACGCCATCCTATGAACCGATGAACCCTCTGCTCATGTGGGCAGGTATTGCAGTCATGGGGATTTCAGCCGGCGTAAATACGTTTGTATCCGCCCGGCTCATGAAAATTGCCAGGAAAACAGAGTCTATTGCATTAGAAAGCGATGCCTGGCATCTTCGGACTGACATTTATACCTCAATCGGTGTTATGACTGGTCTTATCCTTATATGGCTGACCGGGATCCACCTTCTGGATTCAATTGTAGCAATAGGGGTTGCTCTGGTCATTATGAAGGCGGCATATGATCTGACCATGAAATCATATAAAGACCTGATTGATTTCCGTCTTTCTGAAAAGGAAGTATCCAGAATCACTTCTATCATCTGTGAACATCAGTCTGAATATGTCAATTTCCATGGATTACGAACCCGGAGGGCAGGTCCGGAGATTTTTATTGATCTGCATCTTGTTTTAGATAAAGATATCACCGTGGAACAGTCTCATGATTTTACCGAGCACCTGGAAAAAGATCTGAAACTGGAATTTCCAAGGGCATGTATTACGATTCATGTTGAGCCCAATACGGGGGAACATCTGTTAAAATCAGGGATATGTAATGTGCCTGATTGAATATTTAAATGCCACGTTTTTATGGGCGATTTCTCTTTAGATCCTCTGAAAGTTCCTGGATCGACTGATACCGTCCGGCTGGATCTGCCGTCAGGCATCTTTGAATAATTGACAAAAAAATTTCCCCTTCCCTGGTCAGGAAGACCGGTTCTGTTCCTGATGGGATCTCTGGTCTGCCGGTGAGGAGCTCGGCACTCACCATTCCAATCTGCCAGATGTCAGTTGAGGCAGTGCATTCTGAATACATCTGACGCTGCTCTGGTGCTGCATAGGTCGGAGAAAACCCGGATACTGACCATCGCTCTTTTCCTGACCGTGCAAGCCCCCAGTCGGTGAGTTTTGGTATCCCCTCGCGAGTGAGAAGAATATTCGTGGGTTTAATATCACAATGGGTAACGCCCCGGCCATGGGCATACAAAAGAGCGGATACAAGACCCTGAATAATCTGTAGTGCCTGTCCGGTCGGTACCGGGGTTTTTAGGTCTGCAACTGATCCGGGGAGGTATTCTATCTCAATGTACGGAACGGGGAGGATATTTGCAGAAAGAAGCGTTGCAATATGGGGATGCTGGAGATCTTTCCAGATACTGATCTCCTGCATAAATGAAAGACCGGTCATTTCATCATCCTTTCGCGGGACTTTCACGACTACCGGCGTTCCATCACCCATTCGCTCTGCATACCAGATGGTGCCGACACCGCCTTCTCCGATTGGCCGTATGTTCCGATATCGGTTTTTCGGTAGGGGAAAAGACGAGATATCTCTTCCCTCTTCTCCCTCTCTCCCATGAGCTTTCCGCACCTGGCTGATCACCATGTATATGCCAAGGAGAATCGAACAGGCAAGTGAAAGAAGAATGAGCATCGGATCAGAATAGACTGTCTGAAGAAGGTTCAATGACTGGCGGGAGAAGAGCAGAAGTCCCAGGGTCAGGGTTGCCGTGATGATCTGACCAAACCCGGCCCCAAGGATGATTCGAATGGGAAGACGGGCCCCTAAGAGAGAGATGATATGACACAGGATCAAAACCAG
>CAZEWE010000098.1:0-9735 GCA_964515765.1 uncultured Methanospirillum sp.
TGATTCCTGATCCGCCAACCGCGATATAGTTCTCACGGGTCATGGTGTGAGATCCCCCACTGTTCTTCACGGTAAGCTTGACGGTATATGAACCACCAGCGGAATACACATGGCTTGGATTTGCCTCGGTTGATGTTGCCCCATCCCCAAAGTCCCATGCATAGGAAGTTGGTGGTCCGATTGACAGATCTGTGAACTGGACCGTCAGTGGAGCAGAACCAGAGAGTGGTGTTGCCTCAAACATTGCAACCGGTGGAGGGATGTCCCCGGTCACCGAGATATAGTCCTTTTCGGTCTTGGTATCAGATCCTGCCGTGTTGGAGGCAGTCAGACTAATGGTATATACACCCGCTTCCTGGTAGGTGTATGATGGTGATGCCACCATTGAGGTTCCGCCATCCCCAAAGTCCCATGCCCACATGGTCGGCCCGCCGGTGGACTGATCAGTGAACTGAACGGTGAGGGGTTTTGGCCCGCTTCGCTTGTCAACAGCAAAGGCTGCTGTTGGCCCGGAGCCGGAGGAGCTGACCGTGATATATCCTTCCCGAATTTTGGTAGATGACCCGATCGCTGAGCTTGCAGTCAGTTTCACGGTGTATGTACCGGCGTTCTGGTATGTATGTGAGGGATTTGCGAGCATTCCTTCTGTGGTTCCATCCCCAAAGTCCCACGACCACATGGTCGGACTTCCGGTCGAGGTATCGGTGAACTGAACAGTGAGTGGAGCCGTGCCTGTGGTTGGCACTGCAGTAAAGTTCGCAACGATGCCACCGGATTGGGTTACTGTGATGTATCCCTCTTTAATCTTGGTAGATGATCCGATTGCTGAGCTTGCAGTCAGTTTCACGGTGTATGTTCCGGCATTCTGATATGTGTGTGAGGGATTTGCAAGCATTCCTTCCGTTGTTCCATCGCCAAAGTCCCACTGCCACATGGTCGGGCTTCCGGTTGAGGTATCGGTGAACTGGACGGTGAGCGGAGCAGTGCCTGTCGTTGGTGCTGCAGTAAAGTCAGCAACTATTCCACCAGACTGGGTAACCGTAATGAATCCCTCTTTTGTCTTCGTGCTGGAACCACCGGTTGCTGAACTTGCGGTCAGTTTCACGGTGTATGTACCGGCGTTCTGGTATGTATGTGAGGGATTTGCGAGCATTCCTTCCGTAGTTCCATCCCCAAAGTCCCACGACCACATGGTCGGGCTTCCGGTCGAGGTGTCGGTGAACTGGACGGTGAGTGGAGCCGTGCCTGATGTCGGGGTTGCAGTAAAGTCGGCAACAATTCCTCCTGACTGGGTGACCGTTATGTAATTATCCTTGGTGACGGTGTAAGAGCCACCCATGGATCCCACGGTCATCTTGACTGTGTACGTCCCCGGAGTCTCGTATACATGGCTTGGGTTTTTAATGACTGAAGTTCCACCGTCGCCAAAGTCCCAGGTCCAGACTGACCACTCGGTTGTGGATGTATCGGTAAACTGAACCGTAAGTGGTGCGGTTCCTGATGTCGGACTTGCGGTAAAGTCAGCTCCGAAATTGCCAACCGTCAGATCCAGTTCTTTGGCGACACCTGGCTCGAACGGAATGGTCTGGTCTGCTTTCTTATCCCCTACGTAAAAGGAGATGGTTGCCGAACCGGATTTCACATCATCTTCTGTTGCAGCAACAACGAGTTTATCATCAAATATGCCGGTCCCACCATATGTTCCGGCAGTTGACAGAGCAAGTTTTCCTCGTACCTGATCATTGATCTTTGCGATCAGCGCAGTACCAATTGAAGCGGGTGTTCCGTCAACGGTTACTTTGCCATAAAATTCGGCAGGTAGCGGTGGTACTGCCCCTGCCGTCATCATCAGCAGACAGAGCAGAACAGCCAGCATTGCCGCCGGCCTGAGTATTCGAATCCCATCCATCATTTCATCCCCTAGATAAGCATATTTTCCCGATGTTTCGATCAGGAGTACAAACAGTCCTGAGTGTTTGAATATTGTGCACAGGAGAGATAAGTATTGTGGAAGAACTCCTCGCTCCGAGTCAGATACGGTTAATCAAATCAAATGAAAAAATATCTTTAAATTGGTATAATTATCCGGGTATTTTAAAAAAAATATGGTTCCCGGGCTTATCTATGCTTCAGAAGAGGGAAGGATCTCAGATCTGATGGTCAGAAATACCGGACCTCTGACATCGGTCTTGAGATTATTATCGGTAATGTATCGCATGGCCCAGGGCTCAATCTTCAGGTTAATATCACCTGGCAGTCGGGCCATTTTTATCTGAACGGTTGTTGGAATACCAAAATGTGCTGCCTGCTCAATCTCTGCAGCAGCCTGTGATGCGGCAGCGAAGATGTATGAAATCCCGGTGGTAATACCGTTCTTTCTGACCTCTGCAAACTTTTCCGTGTCCGGGACACCAAGAATTGCACCCTTATGGACAAAGATCTCATTCATGCAGGCAGGTCCGAGAAGTTTTGCATTCTCTTCAGGCTCCTCGACATATACTCTGATCTGCTTCCCAGCTATCTCTCCCTCAAATGCGACAAATGAGCAGGGACCTATCGCGGTGCTGTTTTCGACTGCGGTATCAATCAGTAATCTGACAAGATTCTTTCCAGGGGTTGTTGCAGGTTCTGTGAGTAATGAGACTCCTGCTGCAAGTTCGGTATCAGTATACCGGATGGGGAAGAACTGGGGGAAACAGAGTTCACGAACATCTTTTGCCTTGTTCATGATCATAGCCATCCGCTCCACTCCAAGTCCCAGGTTCATGACCGGGATCCCAATCCCGTATTCAGCAAGGGCGACAGGAGAGTAGATACCAAACGTTGCCACCTCAACCCATCCATGGTCAGGATGTGCGGCATATACTTCGGTCTGGGTATCAGGCATGTAATATTTCGATCGCTTCTCATCCGGTCTGAACTCAAAGTCAGTGTACCCGAAGGCAGACAAAAGTGCCCGTGCTACTGCTTTTCCATCCTCGATGGTTACATGTTCCCCGGCAACCACACAGGAAGCGGAGTGATAGCTCATGAGGCGGTGTGAGTCCTCTGCCTGTTCACGTCTGAAACACCGGTCAATTGAGAAGAGCCTGATTGGGTGAGGTACTTTCTCCCATATTGCACCAAGGGTCTGAAACCACCCGCTCGTCATGTGGGATCGGAGGGTCTGCCTGGATGATTCGGGCTTTAATGCACGGAACTCCGGAAACACCTGGTCCAGAATCTCAACAACCCGGGCATCATCGGTATGGAGCACCCCGGAGAGCTCATAGGCCAGTTCATCGCCGTCGATCTCTGACTTCTTGTACGCATGAAGGGTCTTTCGGAGTGATTCTTCCTCATCCTCTGAAAGACTTCGTCCGAGAATTGTGTTTATCTTCTGAATCTGTTCCTTCCCGATTCCGACATTCGGACGGGGGAGCCCGCCCAGGTAAAATACCCGGTCCAGAACTGCCATTGCTTCAGGTCCGAACTGCCGGTATACTTCCTGTTCATCGACGATGACCGGGTTTTCCGCCTCATGAAACCCGATGGCCAGGTATGCCTCTCTGAGCCGATGAATTGTTTCAAAAACCGGATGGGCCTGTGCCCTCGGATAGGTAAGACGGGGATAGATACGATCTGTTGTCGGGGGGGTAAGAACAGACGGCCCTGCATGCCATGCTGATTCAAAATCCTCTTTCCCCCGCTTTTTAAACTCTTCTGTGTCAAATATCATGAATCTCGCTCCAGACAGATAACCCGTGACAGCGTGTTTTCACCCAGGACTCTGTATGAAAGATGAGGAAGCATTCTCTTCGTAAACTGTTCAATCTCGTCATGAAGGGGCATATGCTTGATAGTAAGCCGCCTTTGGCTGTAACCGACATGCATGTATGCCTTCACTTCGACAAACTGTGCACCGCTCTCCTGAATGATCCGTGCATACCCTTCCGGATCCATATCATTGATCCCCCTGACAAGGGTGACCCGTATGGCAGTCCGGCGTCCTGCATCGGTCTCATGTCCGAGATCAGAGATACTTTCCAGGACCCGATCCCAGTAGTCCTCCTGGGGTCGTGCAATCCTGAGATAGGTATCCCGGTCAGGGGCGGTGAGGGAGATGTACTTCTGGTACGGATGGCACCGTTTCAATACATCCGGCATCGTGCCGTTTGATACGAGAAATGTTGTGCCTCCTGTCTGATTAAGCAGATCAATCAGGTCAGGCAGGTGCGGATAGAGGGTTGGTTCTCCTGCAAGAGAGATTGCATACTGGTCAGGCTGTAATGCCTCCTCCCATTTCTCTTTGGTAACTTTTGGTGAGACCTTATATCCGCCCAGGGCTTTTTTCTGCAGAAACGGGATTCGGGACACGATCTCCTGTGGCATGAGATCTTTTTCACCGGTATACTCGTGCTCAAATGAGCGCCAGCAAAAAAGGCAGGTATGGTTGCACCGGAGTGTCGGGGTGAGCTGCACACACCGGTGACTGGTTATCCCGTAAAACTGGTTCTTATAACACTGGTCCCCGCCTGAAAGGGATCGTTTGCACCAGAGGCAGGGTTTGAGGGCAGCAGAAGAATCGGGGTGGAAAAACTGGTATCCCATCCCCCGGAGTGCCTTCTTTGACGGATCACATTGCACGGAGTGCATCAATTCCCAACGTTTCCAATGCTTCTTTGAGCGTATTTCTCGTTGCATCAACTAAAGTCAGCCGGCGGTCCCTGATCTTCCCTTCTGCCCTGAGCACCGGTTCTGCATGATAAAATGAGTTGAAGATATCGGCAAGTTCTCGTGCATATATGGCAAGAAGATGAGGTTTCAGTTCTGTGACAACCTCGGTAATGACTTTCGGGAAGAGGGCGATCTGCTTGGTGAGGGCAATCTCCCCTTCTCCTTCTGCTTCAAAACATGGTGTGTAAGATTCCACCTTGTCGAGAATACTGCAGGCCCGGGCATGGGCATACTGGATATATGGCCCACTCTGTTTTTCAAAGTCAAGAGCCTCTTTCCAATCAAAGACTGTGCTCTTCTCCGGAATGGTCCGGATGATATCATACCGGATGGCTGATATTGCAACAGAGTGAGCGATCTTTTTGCGTTCCTCTTCGGAGAGTTCTGCCCTTCGTGTCGTAACCTCTTCCATCGCCCGTCGCTCGGTTTCTGCAATCAGTTCATCAGCGGAGATGAATTTTCCTTTCCGGGTACTCATCGATCCTTCAGGAAGGGAGACGAACTCAAAGAAGACGATCTCCGGCACCCGTTCGCCCAGAATATCAAGGGTGGCCTGCAGCTGAGTCCCGATAAGTTTGTGATCAGCACCCAGGACATCGATTACCCGGTCAAAGTTATGGCCCTTCCAGATGTGGAATGCGATGTCACGCGCGGCATAGACACTGGTCCCGTCAGACCGCCTCAGGATGTAATTCTTCTCAAATCCATATGCCGAGAGGTCAAGGGAGAGGGTCTCTTCCATCCGTGCTTCAGGCAGGTGAGAGATCCGGGAGAGGACCTTTGCCGTATCGCCATTCCGGATAAAGTCGCTCTCGTACATGAACCGGTCATGCTTCACGTGCATGGCGGCAAGGGTGTCCTTGAATCCGTCAAGACAGCGTTTTACCGGGATCTTAAACTGGCTGATGGTACCGGGATCGCCTGATTCAACCAGCTGCATGAGCCGGTCAATCTCTGCATTCAGAGCAGGATCTTTCTCAAGATGACGGTTTGCCTCAATATATACCTCGGCAATCAGATGATCGCCTTTCCCTTTGGCATGGATATCAGCTCCCTGGGTTGCAATTCCCCAGGCAACAATGGCTATCTGCCTGCCCATGTCGTTGACATAATACTGGACTTCAAGTGGATAGCCGGCCTTCCGGAAGCATCTGGTCAGTGTATCGCCGATGATGGTGTTCCTGATATGCCCGACATGAAGGGGGCCGTTCGGGTTGGCAGATGTGTGTTCGAGAACCACCCGCTCGGATTTCTCCTTACCCTTTCCATATCCCTCGCGGACAGCCTGCTCCAGTACTTTTGAGCAGTATTCAGCCCCGAAAATGAAATTGACATACGGACCAACGGCACGTGTCTCTGCCCCGGTCTCCGTCATTATTTTGTCACTGATCGCTCCGGCAATCTCCTGGGCGATGACAGCGGGAGCTTTCCTAAGTTCTTTTGCCAGAGAAAATGCAATGGTCGAGGCGACATCGGCATGGTCACCGCCGTCTGTCAGCATGACATCTTCTTTTCCCGTATGCTGCCTGAGAATTGCAGCAATTGCGTCACATGTTGTAAGGTACATCAGTATCCGGTCCTGTATCTGAGAATTGCGGCAATACCACCAAATGCCGTAAATAACTGTGATCCTTCTTCGAAATCGTCAGAGATGATAGCGACCTTGCTGTTGGACTGGTCGGCAAGATAGGTTAGTTCATCAACAATATCTGATGAGTCTGCAAGCACCAGCGGAGAGGTACATTTCGGACAGGAACCAAGTTCGATATCCTCCGGGTTCTCACCTGGAGTGATAAGGACCGTCTTCTCTTCAGTATATCCACAGGCGTCACATTTTATGGAGAGGCGGCTTTTTCTCAGTTTATCTGAGAGCAGCAACGTGTCTACCGCCCCGATCTCTAGGTTTGCCCTGATCGACTGCTCACCATATGCAGCAAGCCCGTTATCCTTGACAAGTTCCTTAAAGAACCGGTCCATGAGATGTTTCTCTTCAATGACTTCCTGTCCCTTCAGGGCATCCTCTGCTGCATCGACAAGTTCCGGAAGTCCGCTCTCATTGGTATAGGCTACATCAAAAAGTCCGATGATACGCTTCTGGACTTCATGATGCAGGAAGTTTCCTTCTTCAAACTCTTCCTTGGTCGGAGAGGGCCCGCCAATAAGAAGTCCTTTGAACCGGTTAAAAAAGTCCTTCTCATTGATGAAGATCTCACTTGAACGTTCACCGACCTTCTTATAGAATTCATTTATGGCAATGAGACGGAGACGCTCAAAACGAACACTTGACTGACCACCTTTCCGCTGCTTTCCCGGAACGGTCGAGGTCGTACCACCGATGGGATCTATTCTGTTTCCCCGTAAAAATCCCCAGTATGCCTCACGCCTGTCCAGTACCAGCAGGCCATAGACATACTTCTCCTCAAGCATATCCCGGAGCGGTTCCAGTTCAAACCGGGAGCTGCACCGGTACAGGTAGAGGCCCAGTGGTTCAGGTGGATTTACGATATCACACTCAAGATCCTGCCGGTCCCCGTGTTTATTGACGGTGCCACAAAAGACTGCTATTCCGTTCTCCGGAGGCTTTGTATAATATTTGAGCCTGGAAAGAATGCTGGAGATAGCACTCTGGACATTGGTCCGTGTCTGCTTGGACTTGATGTTCGCACACTGGCCAAACTCATCCCTGAGCTGGGCGGTTACATCAAAGATCTGTTTGTCAGGAGGAATATACAGAGATATAAGTTCGGTTCCACTCCCTTCCTTTGCCTCCAGACGCTCAAGCATCTTTTTAAATTCATATTTCCGTCGTGCTTCGTCCAGTTCAACCGCTTCGCTCATGAGACAATCCTACAGTATAAGCTGGTATATATTGATCTGAGTCTGACTTAAGGTTCACCGTTGTTCCGGGTCATCTTCAGGGGGGCGAAACCAGAGTGATGATCCTGTCATCAACCTCCCTGTTTACGCCATGAGTTCCGTTGAATGGGATGAACATTGCCTCCTTTCCGGCAGATGTTGCAAGAGCCTCTCCTTCGGCGAAAGCAATCACCGGGTCATCAGGGGCATGAAACAGAATGATTGGCCTTGGCACTATCCTCCCAACCTGGACATCAGGGTCGATGCTCAGGAGAAATTCCCTGATGGGGGATGTGTAGTCCTCTCCAATGCGGTGAAAGCCGGAAGTGGAGATTCCGATATATCCGGCAAAACCCGGATCAATACCTGCGGCAAGTGCAGCATACCTGCCTCCGTTTGAATCACCGACCGCATAGACTGGAATATACGGGTACGTGTGCTCAAGATACTTTCGTGCGGCAATCATATCAGCCGCAATAAGGTAGAACTGTGGCCAGGCTCCCTGGACAAAGAGTTCTGCATCCTTTTCAATATTCATCGGATATCCGGGGGTGGTGCCTCCATTTCCCCTGACATCCATGATAAGAACACCAATCCCGTGCTGTGGGTAATAATTCATGTATTCGGCATACCCTTCAGCAGGATTATTAGCGCCTGGAGCCCAGACCAGAAATGCAACCGGATTTTCCGGGCTGAGCAGTATCGCATGGACATCCCCGGCAAATCCCTTGAATGTCAGGTCAGTCTTAGTCAGGTTTCTCCCGTCTTCCAAAGCCTGTTCATCAACCACACACATCGGAACAGAGAACCCGATGCTGCCTTCAGGGGACAGGTTCCATGATGCAACCGGTTTCCTCTCTTCTCCACCAGAATCGGTGCAGCCTGCACAAAGAAGTGAGATGGCGAGAATCAGGGCCATGAGCAGACTGGAACTATTCATCAGAACGCCCGCACATCCACCGGTAAAAGATACAGATGGTCTTTGCATCCACAATCCCCCCGGTCCGGATCATCTCCCTGATCTGTGTTGCAGTAAACCTGACTGGTTCAATAACTTCGTCCTCATCAGGTGAATGCTCCCTTGAGGGGACCAGATCTGTTGCTTCAAAAAGCCAGAGACGCTCATCGGTAAAGCCCGGTGTTGTATAGATATATCCTAAGGCATGCATGGACCCTGCTGCCATACCGGTCTCTTCGATGAGCTCCCGTTTTGCGGTCTGCAACGGATCCTCCCCTTCTTCCATGGTCCCGGCAGGTGCTTCGTAAATATAGGTGCCAATCGGGGGTCTCCATTGTCTGATAAGCAAAATTTCATCTCCATCATGGGGAAGGATGACGACTGCATCTCCGGGATGGACAACAATTGCCTCTCTCTCCCGCCCATCCGGAAGTTGAAATCCCCGTTTTTCAACCCAGAGCCTGCGACCGCGATAGATCTCCATGGTCACCGGTAGGGGATGGGATCCTGAATCCCTATCTGTCTGAATGCTTCCAGTCTGAAGTGGCATGAACCACAGGTTCCGCATGCAACTTCATTCTCTGCATAACAGGACCAGGTGTCCTCATAGGGGACCTTCAGATCCAGACCAATTTTTAGAATCTCTGCTTTATTGAGTGATACGAATGGTGTCTTCAGGATAATCCCTGCATCGGGGCGTGTCCCAAGGGTGATGATCTTCTGGAACGCATCGATGAACTCTGGTCTGCAGTCCGGATATCCTGAATAGTCTGATGCCTGGACACCTATGTAAATCGCATCCGCTCCTCGCGCCTCTGCAAAACTGGTGGCGACCGACAGGAGGTTTGCATTCCTGAAGGGTACATAGGTATCCGGTATTCCGTCTCCTGCATCTTCATGAGCTTTGACCTGCATTGCACGATCAGTCAGGCTGGAGGCTCCGACTACCTTCAGATAGGCAAGATCCACATCCAGGAATTCTAGGGCGTTGAGGTGGCGGGCAATCTGTTTTGCACATTCCCGTTCCTTCTCTTCGGTCCGTTGCCCGTAGGTAAAGTGCAGGGCAAGGATATCATAACCGTCATGTTTTGCGAGGCAGGCAAGCGTGGATGAGTCCATTCCGCCTGACAGGAGACATACTGCTTTCATATCAGGGTAATCCTATGAATTTGTGTAACTGAAGCTGCATTCGTGCAGGAAGATTT
>CAZEWE010000099.1:0-9544 GCA_964515765.1 uncultured Methanospirillum sp.
GATGCGGTAAAGTCTGCCTGAATGACCGGGGTGATCTGCCCAACGGTGATATATCCGGTCTTTACCTCAGTATCTGATGCCCCGTACTGGTTTGATGCGATCAAAGTGACGGTATAGGTGCCTTCCCTGGCATAGGTATGAATCGGGTTTGCAATGTTGTGACAGTCAGTCCCTGAGCAGGTTGCATTTGCCGGGATGACTCCGTCTCCAAAGTCCCAGAACCACATGGTCGGCCCGCCTGTTGAGAGATCGGTGAACGAAACGGTCAGGGGAGCAGCCCCGCTTCGTGGAGATGCGGTAAAGTCTGCACTAATTCCTGGCTGTGGAGAACCGCCAAAGTCAAGGTCTTTGCGGATGATCCGCTCACCGCCACGGGTGATGACCTGTGATGCCCCTGCCTTGATTGTTCCAATCCAGAATGATATCGTCCGGCCTGCATCTGCTTCAGTGACCGGTACAATCAGTCGTGGGTCATCAGGTGCCGATCCTGGTGCTCCATATGAACCTGAATACCTGGTGACATAGGTGGTCACGACGGTATTGTCGATCTTTGCCTGGATGGTCGTTCCAACCGGGGCTGACTTTCCGTCAATCTGAACATATCCGTAGAATTCATACGGACTCATTGGCGGAATGGTGGTGAAGGTGAGATCCTGTCTGAATCTGCCACCACTGGTTATCTGGAAGGTCTGGGCTGCCCCATATTCACCCTCCATAAAGGAGATGTGCTTTCCGATATCATCAACGGTAATCGGAACCCGTAAAGCCGGATCAGTGTCATATTGTCCTCCGTACTGACCGCTCTGGGTTATATCATAGCTGCCTCTGACAACTCCATTGATCATCGCCTTCAGGACGGTTCCCTTTGCAGCCGGCTGGCCGTCAATGGTGACCGAGCCATAGAACAGAAGGTCCGGGAGTGGCTGTGCATAGACAAAGTTCAGCGGCTGCTCCATCATCTTTCCGTCACCGCTCACGGTAACCGATGGTGCTCCCTGGATTCCTCCACTCCAGAATGAAATCTGTCTGCCGATGTCAGCCTGGTTAATATTCACCGTCAGCTGGTCTGCAAATCCGCCTGCCCCACCGTAGTATCCCTCCTGGGTCGTGACGATGGAATCCTTTGTCACTCCGTCAATTCTGGCGATAATTTCAGTGCCGACCGGAGCGGGGAGGTAATTGAAGGTGACCGGGCCATAGAACTGGTACGGGGTATACGGAGTTACCGGTTCGAGCGTGTAGGTGAAGATATCCCAGCCGCCAAACCGGTCATCCTGCCATACAACCTTGTCAACATAGATATCCGGCCGGATCTGGTTTCCTGGTCCGACACATACAGCATAGGTCTTCGGAATCTGAAGATCTACCATGTAAATGTCGCTGTTGTTCTCCTGGTCGTATCTTGTCCATACAATTTTCGATCCTGAAACGGAAGGCTCGACGTCATCATAATCATCAAAGGTGACAGCGGTTGTCATGTCCTTTTTGATGTTATACATGAAGATGTCCCATTTTCCGTTCCGGTTATCCTCCCAGACGACGTAATCGCCGGAGATACGTGGATTCTGCTGGATACGGATATCCCTGGTTACCTGGACTGTTTTATCGGTCTTGTAATTATACAGGTAGATGTTCCAGTCGTTTTTGTTGTCATCAAGCTGCTGATAAACGACCCAGTCTCCGTCAATATCAGGACTTGCCTTGTCCTTATCATTTGAGTTGATGTATACCGGCCGGGCACTGGTACCTACCTTTACCATCCCGATGTCCCTGATATCATCATTGCCAAAGTCCTCAAACACAACCATGTCCTGGGAGACAGCAGGTCTGAATTTATTGGTGGTATCCACGTACACAGGGTTTTCCTTGTGCATCGGGATGTTATATGAGTAGATGTCAGAGTTCTTGTGCCGGTTATCATCCCAGACAATGATGCCTCCGGAGATGTCCGGATTATTCTGGTCACTCATAATGTTGGCGACCATCTGCCGGCTTCCGGTTTTCATATCAAAGAACCAGACTTTTCCCTGTCCTTCGTACTGGGTCCAGGTGATATACTGTTCGTCAACCCGGGGATCCCAGTCAAAGACTGAGTCAAACGTCATCTGCTCTTCAATACCTGGTGCCTGTGCAATCAGTTCTTCTGCTGAGAAACTTACAACAGGCTCGAAATCAACGATCTCCTCTTCTGCAAGGCAGGGCACGAGCAGGAGGAGCATCAGAACCATCATTAACAGTGATGCGATTTTCATGGTTTTTCCTCTAAAAAATGGTGATGTATTCTCCCTATATACCGATCGCGGCGAGATCTCCCTCTTCACTCATGTATATCCAGTATCCATATCCGGGATACAGAACATTGACATTACTCTCCGGCACGTTCATGATGGTGCCCTGGTATCGCTGAATAGAGGAGTCAAAGCCAATTACATAGATCCACTGGTCCCTGACTGAAAGCAGTGCATTCTGTGCTGGAACCGTATTCAGGCTGGTAACACCGAAGGTATTCCATCCCTTAACCAGTTTCCTGGTCGGTGGGATCTGGAGAGCGTCACCGGCGAAGTAGAGATATACTGCATCTTTCTTGGTTGAATAGATCCAGACAGCATCGAGAGGATTTATCACCGTGGTCGCACTGACGGTGCTCCAGGACTTTGTCCGTGGATTATAGGCAAAGATGCTGTGACCGCCGACATCAACGTGACTAAAGAGAGCTTTTGCATTATTCTGTCCGTCTGCAAGCATCTTTGGAACAGAGATGAAGTTCCATCCCTGGTTCAGGGTGACCTGTGCCTCTGGCGGGCTGACTATTCCGGCGGTAATGATGTTCTGTTTAACAGCACTCTTGGTCTGTCCGTTCCACAGGGTAGTCATCAGACCGACTGAATAGACGCCGTTTCTGGTATAGACATGGGTCGGATTTCGCTCAGATGAGGTCGTTCCATCGCCAAAGTCCCAGTACCAGGATTTTGGGCTGCCTGATGATTTATCGGTGAATTTGACGGAAAGAGGTATTGCTCCCTGGGTCGGAGTTGCCGTGAAATCAGCAGCACTGGATGGTTTTGAGACGAAGTTAATGTTCTTTAAGACTTTCAGACCACTCACAACCAGCTGGCTCTGGTCTCCCTCTGCTCCGGTGGCAGTCTGGAATTTGATGGTCTTTCCAATGTCTGCATTAGTAATCGGGACCTCAAGGTACGGCCCGTTTTCAGAGCCGTATGAACCGGTTATCTGGGTCGTTACCTGTCCACGAATCTGATTGTCAATAGTAGCGTAGATGGTATTTCCTGCGGCGAGAGGTGTCCCGTCAAGGTTTGCCCGGCCCCAGAATGAGTACCTGGACTGGGCAGATACGGTGAAGGTCAGGTCAAGATTCTTCTGTATCAGCTGACCGCCTGCAGCAGAGACATCAGCGGATGCAATGATGAGATCGCCCTGCTGGAATGAAACTGTCACCTGTTGCCCGGCAACATAGGTAGCCCCACTGAGCTGGGCAGTAAAGGAGATATATTTCCCATTATCGGTCTGGTACACCGGAACGTTCAGGTTGCTGTACTGCCCGTTTGTCGTAACAGTCGTCTGTCCCCTGATCTGATTGTCAATGACTGCGGAAAGGACTGTTCCTGCCGGTGCATATTGCCCGTCAAGCAGTACTGACCCGCTGAACCGGTATGTTGTCGGCGAGGGAGTCGTGCCAAAGGTCAGGTCAAACCAGCCACCTACCTGCTGTCCGACGCTGATACTCTGGGAAGCCTGCAGAGATGAACTGCCGGTTGTTGCCGTAAAGATGATAGCCTTTCCAAAGTCGTTCTGATTGACCGGAATTGAAAGACCTGTATAGGATCCTGCGGTGGTAACCGTCACCTGTCCCCTGATCTGGGAATTGATGGTTGCTGTGATGATTGTACCAACCGGTGCAGGCATGCTGTTTAATAACGCATTCCCGGAGAGCGTATACGTCTGAACAGGCGGAACCGATGATGCAGAGAGATCCTGTCTCATAACTCCGCCAGTACCGACGGTAAGGACCTGATCTGCCTGGTACTCATTCAATCTGAATGAGATGGTCTTCCCGGTATCTGCACTGGTGACCGGAATCTCAAGGAACGGCCCATATGCAGATCCATAACTTCCGGCCTGCTGTACCGTGGTCTTTGCCCTGACTACCCCGTCAATCAGAGCCTTGACTTCAGTCCCGACCGGTGCTGCAGCTCCACTTATTGATGCAGAGCCGTAGAGCTGATACTTACCTGATCCGACTCCCTGTGAGAAGGTATAGAGGAAGATGTTTGAGTTGCCTGTGCGGTAATCCTGCCAGACCAGATGATTTCCATAGATTGACGGATTCTTCTGATCTCCCTGGTTCAGTGTGACCTGGTAGATAAACCCGGTGATCAGATCAAGCAGGTAGATATCTGCATTTCCATTCCGGTAATCCTCCCACACCACAAGCGGACCAGAAACATCAGGATTTACTGCCTTATACTTACTATCAGTCAGCTGGTACTCCTGGAAGGTGTCCAGAGTCATGGCAAAAACATCAGAAATTCCGTTCCGGTTATCCTCCCAGACAACAATCTTCCCACTTATCCGTGGATTTCTCTGATCAGATGGATCATTTGTCAGCTGGTATTCCTTCCCGGCGGTAATGTCATACAGGTAAATGTCAGCATTTCCGTTCCTCCAGTCCTCCCAGATGATATATGATCCGGAGATGTCAGGTTTCTTCTGTTCTGCAAGATCCTTTGTTACTGCCTGACTGGTTCCTGAATTAAGGTCAGCCATGTAGATATCAGGATTGCCACTTCTCCAGTCCTGCCAGGCAATGTATCGTCCTGATACCACCGGCTGGTTCTGGTTGGAAGTTGATGAAGAGATCGGCGCTGCAGTGTCGGTCTGCAGATCATACCCGTTGATGTTGGTTACCTGGTTTGATCCTGTTCCGGCCTGTTCATACACGACGATCCTGCCGGATATATCCGGATTTGTCTGATGAAGTTTTCCCGGGTACACCGGATACAGCCCACCTGACTGTATATCATACAGACCAATGCCGGAAACACCTGCATTCCATTCTTCAAAAACAACTCTTCCATCGGAAACTTTCGGGTTAATATGGTTCAGGTTTCCGAACGTGATCTGCTTCTCAGCTCCCCCACATGACTCTGAGGAGAGATCAAATCTGGTGGTGTCTACCGTCACGGTATTCGAGATGGTATACTCATCAGGGTTTTGCGAAACCGAAAGGATTGCAATACCGCTTGATGCACTCACCGGGGTACTGAACGATATATTCCCCGCCTGGATCTCTTCTCCTGTTCCCCCTGTAGGAGAAAACACAATCTCCTGTGCAGTGACCCCACCACAGAGGAGAATTAGCAGAATAATTGGTACATATCTCCACATCTTCATCATTACGCCTCCCATCCGCAGGTATCACTGATGTGATTCAGACGATACCCTTCACATGATATATGTGCTAATCTGTACGCTTAGCCCTATTAAATACTATCATTTTCAAACCCGGCTCTGAAAAAGCCCCTGACCGGAAAACAAGACATTATTCTCTTAATAAGGATTTATATCAATATATTGGATCCGATAAATCCTGAGCGCGCCAGATTCCTCTGAGTGGGTCTTAATTATCTTTCGTGCGCGAAAAAAGATCAGCTGGGATCGTCATTTCACTCTGATGATACCATCATTATGGTTCAGAGAAAGATAGCTCTGTGACTCATACGACTGATACTGGTATCTGTCCCGCAGCGAAGAGGTATGAGAGGGAGCATTCATGAGGTGTGAATTATGAATCCGAGGATAGTTGTTGGGGTTTCAGGAGCATCGGGCATGCTCTATGCCAGAAGGCTGCTTGACCACCTGGCTGGAAAGGCTGAGGTTCATATCATTCTGACTCCGGTGGCACGGGAGATCGCCCGTCATGAACAGGTCACCTTCGACGATTCTGATCTTATCGTTCATTCACCGGATAATCTCGCATCTCCGGTTGCAAGCGGCTCCTTTCTTCACCAGGGTATGGTTATTGCACCCTGCAGTATGAAGACCCTGTCAGCAGTCGCACATGGATTTACTCCGAACCTGCTGACCAGGGCTGCCGATGTAACCTTAAAGGAGCGAAGACCCTGTATTCTGCTTCTTCGTGAAAACCCCCTCTCACGGATTCATATTGAAAATATGCTTCGTGCCCATGATGCAGGAGCACTCATTATGACTGCAAGCCCTCCCTTTTATCACCGGCCTGATGATATCACCGGGCTTGTGGATGCGGTTGTTGCACGGATACTGGATCACCTGAATATCACACATTCAATAGGCGGAAGATGGAGTGGATTTCCATGAGGACATTTATTGAACAGATGAGAACCAGGGGTCTTGTCACCGATGTGCATGACCCGGTTTCCTCACGATTTGACGCACCAAAGCGTGCATTCAGTACAGACCGGCTTTTGTTCTTCCATAATCTTGATGGCAGAAAAGCGGTGATGAACCTTGTTGCAAACCGGGAGGCTCTGGCTGTTGCCCTCGGGGTCTCTCCGGAGATCCTGGTTCCCCGGCTTGCTTCCTGCCGGTATGACGGGAAGCTTGTCGATGCAGGCCCTCTCTCGCTCCGACCGGTGAACCTTGATGAAATTCCCATCATGGAGAATTATCCCGGGGAGGCCGGAAGATACCTGAACTCTGGTGTTGTGTTCTCCCGGTACGAAGGGGTAGAGAATGCCTCCGTTCACCGGATGCTCAAAGCCGGAAAGGACAGACTTGTTGCCCGTCTGGTAGAAGGCAGACATACCCACACCCTGCATAAGAGGGCACTGGCCAATGGAGAACGGCTCCCGGTTGCGGTTGTCATCGGTATGCATCCTCTGGTGCTCTTTGCCAGTTGCAGCAGGGTTCCGGAGAGCATGGAACTGCCCTTTGCTGCTGAACTCCTTGGGGGCGAGATCCCGGTGTATACACTTCCGAACGGAGTCCGGGTTCCTGACGCCGAGATCATCCTGGAAGGGTACATCGGAAGTGAGACGGCAGTTGAAGGGCCATATGTCGATATCACCAGGACCTATGATCCTGAACGGATTCAACCGGTGATTGAGCTGACCGGGATGTACACGAAACCCGATTTTATCTATCACGGGCTCGTGAACGCCGGGGATGAGCATAAACTGCTGATGGGAGCACCCTATGAACCCCTGATCTACCGGTCGGTTGCCGGAGTGACCGGAGTTACTGACGTTGTCCTCACCAAGGGCGGATGCGGGTACCTGCATGGCGTTGTCCAGATCAAAAAGCGGACCGAGGGAGATGGGAAGAATGCCATCATGGCTGCATTCGCTGCACATACCTCACTCAAGCATGTGGTCATTGTTGATGGTGACATCAATCCAGGAAACCCCTCTGATGTTGAGTTCGCCATTGCAACACGGGTCCGTGCAGACCGTGATACCCTTATTATTCCCGGTGTCCGGGGCTCTTCTCTTGATCCGTCACGGATCGGGGACGGACTCAACGTCAAGATGGGGATAGATGCAACCATGGAGTTAGGAAAGGAAGAGGAATTTGTCAGAGCAGTCTGGGAGGACTGACTTACATGCATCTGACTGCAGAGGAAGAGGCCATTCTCAATGGTGAGGAAGGGGAGACAAAACAGCAGCTCATGGAGATCCTGGTCGGGGTCGGAAAGGTATTTGGTGCTGATGAGATGGTACCGGTCAGGAGTGCCCAGGTATCCGGGGCCTCATATAAGACCATTGGTGAATGGGGCCTGAAATGGCTTACCAGTCTTAATGCCCATGCTGCTGTTCCGGCTGTCCTGAACCCGGTAGGAATGGACCGTATCAGGTGGGAAGAGATGGGTATTGACCCCGGGTTTGCAAAAAAGCAACTTGAGGTAATCTCTGCCTATGAACGTCTTGGTATCAGGCTTGAATGCACCTGCACTCCCTACTATCTAAACATCACCGAATATGGAGACCACCTGGCCTGGTCAGAATCTTCAGCGGTCAGTTATGCAAACTCGGTCATCGGTGCCAGAACAAACCGGGAGGGTGGTCCGTCAGCTCTTGCTGCAGCAATAATCGGGAAAACACCAAAATACGGGCTTCACCTGGTGGAGAACAGAAAACCCGGTATTCACATTCAGGTCGATGGTGAACCAAAGGGAGCAGATGCATCCTGGTACGGGGCACTCGGGTATCTGGCCGGCAAGATCTCCGGGAACCGGATCCCTCTCTTTTCAGGAATCCGACCTGGCAGGGATCAACTGAAGAACCTTGGGGCTGCGATGGCCGCTACAGGAGCCGTTGCCCTCTATCATGTACAGGGTATCACCCCTGAAGCACGGGTATTCTCCTTTAGCTCCGAAGGGCTTGAGAATATTGTCATTGAAGCCGATGAGGTGGCATCCCTCTTCACCGGTGAGCAGGTGGATGCGGTGGCTATCGGGTGTCCGCACTGCTCTCCTGATGAACTCATAACTCTGGCTACCCTTCTTGATGGCTGCACAGTGACAAAACCGGTGTATATATTTGCTGCACGGGATGTTATCGAACGAGAGAATGAGCATATCAGAAAGATTGAGCGTTCCGGAGCCAGAGTGTATGCCGATACCTGCATGGTTGTTTCACCAGCCCTTGAGCGGTACGATCGGATCATGGTAAACAGTGGGAAGGCACTCTCCTATGTTCCGACCATGTGTGGAGCAGGGGCGGTTATCGGGTCAACGAAGGATTGTATCCGGGCGGCCTGCACCCCTGATGTATAGCGGCCATTCATGACAGGATAGTTTAACGTAGTTGTATCCTGATACTGAGAAGCAACTGATGCCTGATCCCGGGGAGTCATATTACGAGGTATTAAACGTCAGGCGGGATGCCTCTTCCGAAGAGATTACGGCATCGTATAGAAAGCTGGCAAAAGTGCTTCATCCTGACGTATGTGGAAGTCCGGAGGCCGAGGAACTCTTCAAGGTCGTCAATGAAGCATATCAGATCTTAAAAGATCCCAAGAAACGGGAGGCATATGATATCTCCCTTCTTGAAGCAGAAGGATCAGAGTATGGGCGATATTACAGCGGAGGAAGGCGGTACCGGGATCCCCGGACCTGGTATTATGCCCATCTTCATCAGTCCTATCGTCCGCCCCGTTCAACACCTCCGCAGGAAACTCCGAAGACTAAATCATCATCCATTCCCCGAATACTTCAGGTTGCTCTCTTTTATGCAACCCTGTTAATGGCAATTATCATCCTGGTCCAGCTCTTCCTTCTTCCCTGGATGAACGGGATGGCAGCCGCAGAAGCGAGATCGCTGTTTGAGGACGGGAACCGGTGGATGAATGAAGAGGAGTATCAGAAAGCTATAGAAAGTTACGGGAGTGCCGTCGAAAGGCTCCCCGGGTTTTCAGAGGGCTGGAGGGCCAAAGGTCTTGCAGAGATAAGGAAGGCCGAGGAGTTGTCTGAGCGGGGATTCGAAACCCAGGCTGAATCATATTACCAGTCAGCGGTTCGTTCATTGAACCAGGCATATCCCTCATT
>CAZEWE010000100.1:0-9458 GCA_964515765.1 uncultured Methanospirillum sp.
GCCATGGTATGCTCGGTTGCTGCCAGGGTATTTCCTTCCGGGGCATTGGCAACTATCACGCCATGACGGGTGGCAGCATTCATATCGATATTGTCAACCCCGGCCCCTGCACGTCCGATAAACCGGAGTTTCTTGCCTGCCTCAATGACCCGCTCGGTCACCTGAGTGCCGGACCTGACAAGCAGCGCGTCATAATTCTCAATGGTTGCAACCAGTTCATCTTCAGAAAGCCCGGTGTTTACATCCACCATGGCATGTTCGCGAAGAATTTCTATGCCTTCTTCCGCGAGTTCGTCACTAACAAGGATGGTATATGTCACAGTACTCTCTAAGAAATCACAGTGAGATCACTTGATAGTTCGCAGATAGAGAGTCTGAATTTTGCTCGATGTGGTAATCCAAAAATAGAATAAACGTTAAAAAATCCCTTTTCGCTTTCTTTTAGCAGCATTCATAAGGTATGATAGTGCCTGCGTACCAATCTGTTCATCCGATGCATCATATATACAAACCCCGTTTCTCTTTGCATTCTGGACAAAGGGGGCATCAGATTCCTGAATAGTGTATGGAAAGATGTCGACACTGATCCCCATATCAGAGAACATATCCTGATATTTTTCAATCCTGTCGATGAGCCTTTTGTCACTTTTATCAATCACGAGGAGCAGATCAATATCACTCCCAGGGGCTGCCTTGCATTGTGCAAATGAACCAAATACCCAGACTTCAAGGATCTCAGGATAATTCTTAAAATCATAAGAAACTCTCATCAACCTCTCTGTGATGAGGGGGTAATTAAGCCAGAATATCCTGACAGAACCTAAGGATATTTCCTGCACTGCTGATTGCCGCGTGTGCATCTTCTTTGGTAAAGTGTTCATGAGGTGTACCGTATGTCAGTCCGTCCGGGTATCGGCTGATAATGTAAAGCCGGTCTAGTCGTTTTGCATCAGCGAGTAATTCACGAGAGATCTCAACTGAATCTGTCAGCCCGATGAATAGTTTCTCGGCAGAATGACCCCAGGCATCACCTCCATAAAACTGGTACAAGGCTTTTATGGATTTTTCTGCTGCCTGCTCTGATATAAAGCAGGCCCATTCATAATTGCCCGCTTTACAATTATCAATCGCTGCTTTCAGATCAAATTTTGCCTGCTCTATCCAGTCCTGACTTCTCTCTGGCATAAAAAATAAAAAAATTATCTCTCGAACAGGGATGTCTGTACATCCCGGTCCACCATGGTTATACACCGGTCATCAGACTCTTCATCCCTGATCTCAACCGGGTAGCACCCGGTCAGGCACCCAAGACACAGGTCATGACGGGGAAGGCCAATGGCACTTACCAGAGATTCGATGGATATGTAATGAAGACTTGTAGCGGTGATGCTCTTTCTGACTTCATCGACATCCTTGTCACTCCCGATAAGTTCTGCCCGTGTGGGCATGTCAACTCCCAGGTAACACGGAGCCTTGATGATGGGTGATCCTATCCTCATATGTATCTCCCGTGCCCCTGCATCCCGCATCGTCTCAATGATGCGCCTGGATGTGGTCCCCCGCACGATCGAGTCATCAACCAGGATGATAGATCGGTCACGGAGGTGATCAGGAATCGGGTTGAGTTTTATCCTGACTGCCTTCTCACGTTTCTCCTGGGTGGGCATGATAAAAGTCCTGCCCATGTACCTGTTTTTAATCAGGCATTCCATGAAGGGAATCGATGATCTCTCTGAAAACCCGACGGCATATGCAGTCCCTGAATCTGGCACGGTGCATACAGCATCAGCTTTGACCGGGCTTTCTTCGTATATTGTGGCCCCAATTTTTCTGCGCACATCATACACAAGAGATCCGTCAATGCGCGAATCAGCCCGTGCGAAATAGATGTACTCAAAAACGCAGTGACCTTTCCGTGAAGCGACCGCTATCTGCTTAAACCGGACCTCATCTCCGGAAATGTGGATCATCTCACCAGGATACACGTCACGTTCGTACTTTCCGTTCAGGGCATCTATGGCAACACTCTCTGATGCAACGATGCACCCTGATTCTGTTCTGCCAAAACAGAGTGGCCGGATGCCATGCGGATCACGAAATGCATAAAGATCCCCGTCGTAAAGCATCACGACTGAGTAGGACCCTCTCATACAGGCCATGCATTTCTTTACTGCATCCTCAATTGTGCCTCCTTTTCTGATTGACTCGGTAATTATCTTGGAGATGATTTCGGTGTCAGAAGTAGACCAGAAGATCTGCCCCCGGTCCTCAAACTCTGCCCGAAGCTCCCGATAATTAACAAGATTCCCATTATGCGCTATTGCGATGACATGCCCGCGAAAGGTGAATAAAAATGGCTGAATGTTCTCGGGCCGGTTCTCCCCGGTGGTCGGATACCTGACATGCCCGATCCCAACTGTGCCGATAAGGGACTTTAAAACCTGCTCACTGAAGACTTCAGATACAAGCCCGTTGTCTTTGTGCTTACACAGGCCTGAACCGTTAAACGTGGCAATACCGGCACTCTCCTGACCACGATGCTGGAGAGCATATAACGCATAATAAAGAGAAAAAGAGACGTCGGCAGAACTCCTGATGCCAACGATCCCGCACATGATTAATGAGTTGCAACTTTTGGCCGCTTGTTAATCCAGCCGTAAGAGCGCATGCGGGTAGAGCGACCAAATCCACATGATGAGCAGATTTTATGCCGCTTGTGATAGGACATCCGACCGCATCTTCTGCAGGTCAGGTGAGTCTGAGTCTGTCTTTTACCTCTTGATGGTGTTCCTTTTGACATTTTCTTGCCTCCTTATTGGGGATTCGGGGAGATGTAGATTACATTATCGCCGCGAATAATCAGGGTACCGATACTATGGGCCTGTCCTTCCACTATTTCCTCGGCTTTATCAAGAACGAGATTCATGTGGACGTCGTATCCCTGGAGAACTCCTTTGATTTCCCTGCCCCCTTTAAGGGATATCAGGACTGGTTGGCGATTCAGGACCTGATCTAAAATATCCATAGGTCTTTTAGTCATATCAATACCCTGCACTACTCGAAATGAGTGAATAAATTGCGCCGGGATGATTCTTAAACATACCTGTCATCTCATAGTCAGCCGGGTGCGTATTGTTTATGGGAGTTCAGGTTGCCGTACTATAGAGTACATGGGTAAACTGACCTCAAAAAGAAGACATTCAATACGAAAATCCCAGGTGAGCGGAATACTGGAGCGGATCAGAGAGGAGATAGGAGATGGAGCGGATCAGTTCGAGGGGAAAAATATCGAGATAATCGAGACGAACCAGGATGTCCATCTCTATCTGATCGATAAGGAGCCCGTCATCCTTGAAAAAGATGGAATTTTATTCCCCAGCCTGCGGGGTGCGGTAAGCCGCCCCTTCCCCCAGAAACGGATAGTCGTTGACATGGGGGCAGTGTCATATGTCGTGAATGGTGCCGACATCATGCGGCCCGGTGTGGTTGATGCAACACCTGATGTTACCGCGGGAAAGCCAGTTCAGATTGTTGATGAGCGTCATGGAAAACCACTGGCCCTGGGTATTGCATTGTTTGATGCTGCCGACCTCCTCGCGCAGGAGAAAGGAAAGGTTGCCCGGACCTGGCATTACGTCGGTGATGATATCTGGAATCTTGAGTTCTGAAAAGGGAAAGGACGCCTGTCAGGCCTGAAAAACCAGTATCTTTATTACAACTGACAGAAAAGGTTCTTATATGGGACTTCGCGACCTTCTCTTCGGAAGCAAGGATACCTCTTCCCCGGACGAATATAAAGATCTCACTCTGAAGGAGTACGAACTGAGTGAAAACCCAGCCCTTCTTGTCAAGGTCGCCACGGTTACTGGTCTGCGGGAAAGTCAGATCGTCAAAGATCAGGTATATGACGGGAATATTGTTATTGTTGACATTACCCGTCTGAAAATGGACAAGATCAATTACGAACGGGTTATGAAAGACTTCTACCAGGTGGCCCGGGATGTTGACGGTGATATTGTCGGCCTTGGTGACCAGCAATATGTGATCATCACACCGAAAAACGTCAAAATCTCTCGTGACCGCATCGGTGGCGGTGCCTGAACTTGGAACAGGACGTCAGAGGGATCTGTCCGGCCTGCGGAGAGGAGGTTGACTGGACATATAAAACGGAAAATATTCCTTATTTTTCCGATATTCTAATTATTACCTGCTCATGCCCTGAGTGCGGGTATCGGTTTTCAGACGTGCAGAATATCACCACGAATGAACCGGTCCGGTACGTCTATTGTGCGTGCTGTGAGGAGGATCTCTCAACCCGGGTGGTCCGGAGCAGTGCAGCAAAAGTCACCATCCCTGAGCTTGGGGTAGAGATCGATCCCGGGCCGGCATGTGAAGGATTTGTGTCAAATGTTGAGGGGATCCTGCTCAGGGTTGACAAGGTTCTGGATGGTATTCTGATAAATGGCGAGGATGAGCAGCGAAGAAAAGCACTCGCCCTGAAAGAAAGAATTGTGAACATCCAGGATGGAAAAGAGAGCATCACGCTCATTATTGAAGATCCTCATGGAAATTCGCTCATCCATTCAGAGAATGCAAAAAAAGAAACGTATTCTCCTGAATCAGAATAATTTTTTCCCGTTCAGACTGATGCCTGGTGTGGATGTAATATGCCCGACAATCCGTGCATCCGGGTAATATTTCTGAATGGTCTGAACTCCCTCTTCTGGAAGGATGATAACATACCCCATCCCCATATTGAAAGTCCGGTACATTTCTGGTTCTGATATCTGACCGGCCCCGGCAATCCACTCGTATATCTCCTGGGGTGGAAGTGGTGCATCAAACACGTAACCGAATTCCCCAAGCCGGTTCAGGTTTAAGAGTCCCCCTCCGGTGATATGGCACATCCCATGCACCTCAGTCTCCGCGCAGATTCGGAGGACATCTGCATAGATCCGGGTGGGTCGCAGGAGTTCTTCTCCCAGTGTCGTACCAGATGGCAGGCGCTCTGAATAGGATCCATGCTGCTCGACCATTCGGCGGGCAAGAGTCAGGCCATTGCTGTGAATCCCTGAAGAGGGAATGCCAACCATGCAGTCACCAGGGGTAATGGCAGATCCTGAGATGACTTTCTCTTTCTCCTGTATGCCCAGACATGCCCCGGCAAGGTCCAGCCCTGTCACCAGACCCTTGAGTGTTGCCGTCTCACCACCGAGGATGGAGAGGTTTGCCTGCCTGGCCCCTTCATTGAGACCCTTTCCTATCTGGCGCATCTGCTCCTGTGAGAGTTCTGATGTGGCGATGTAATCCACGAAGGCTACCGGTTCAAGATTCATGACGTACAGGTCATTGACATTCATTGCAATGCAGTCAATGCCAACCGTGGACCAGTCCTGTAACGCGTCAGCAACAAGCATCTTTGTCCCGACGCCATCGACGGCCATTGCCAGGACATACTTGCCAAATGAGATGAATCCTGCAAAATGTCCAATCTCTGAAGCCATACCAAACTGATCCGTTCTCCGGTACGTCAGTTCGGAGATGAGACTTTTCACGGCCGCTGCTTCAAGATCAATATCCACCCCTGCTTCCCGGTATGCATCCTGTTCCATGTTCATCCCTCCTCATTCATGAGATTAAATTCGTCATGAAGGACCTTGACTGCATGTGGTCCGTCCTGCTGGCGGACGACAAATGATATATTCACTTCTGACGACCCCTGCGTGATCATCATCACATTGATCCCTGCCTTTCCAAGGGCTGAGAATGTCCTTCCTGCCGTTCCTGCCATGCCTGCCATACCTGACCCGACGACGGCAACGGCGCAGACATCCTCGTTTGCCGTGATATCCCTGAACACACACCGCTCCTTCAGAGGTAATAATGCATCCATCGCGGTTCTGACCTGGTTTGCTTCGATTATCAGGGTGATATTTGCTTCAGATGATCCCTGTGATATCATCATGACATTGATCTGATGCTCGGCAAGAAGCGTGAAGATATGCCGTGCAACTCCTGGTCTTCCAACCATCTGTGCCCCGGCGATGGTAATGGCCGCAACCTTGTCTATGTAGGTGATGGCTTTCACCACCCTGGAGTCCTTCTGCTCACCACCCTCAATAACAGTTCCCGGATAATCTGGATTGAATGTATTTTTCACCCAGACAGGGATTCCCTTCTGCATGGCCGGCTCAATGGATCGGGAATGCATGACCTTGGCACCAAAGTACGAGAGTTCCATGACCTCGATGTAGGATATCCGGGGGATGACCCGTGCCTCAGGAACCATCCGTGGATCAGTAGTCATGATCCCATCAACGTCGGTCCAGATCCATATCTCCTCCGCATCAAGAGCAGCGCCGATGATGGTCGCTGAATAGTCTGACCCGGACCGTCCCAGTGTGGTAACAACTCCTTTTTCGGTGCAGCCCATGAAACCGGTGATCACCGGGACAGAATGTTCGATAACCGGTTCCAGGCGGCTTTTGATACGCGCCTCACCTGCAGGCAGAGCAATGGCATCCCCATGGTTCTCTGTCGTCAGTACCCCTGCCTCGCATCCGTCAAGGACCATGGACGGGATCCCCCGCTGGCGGAGTGCGGCACTGATAAGGGGTGCATTCAGTCGCTCACCAAAAGAGATGATATAATCACGGGACCTGACCGTCAGTTCCCTGAGATGATAGACCGCATACAGAAAATCACGAAGGTTCTCAATGCGCCTGGTGATGATCTCACTCACTTCCGGGTAAAAGTCCGGGGCTATCTCTTTCAGAGTCGTAAGGTGCCCTTCAGTCAGAAATGCGACGAGATCAGCGACCTCAGCAGCGTCACGTGAAGTAACCATAGCCTCTGCGCAGGTGATCAACCGGTCAGTAACCCCCCGCCGTGCAGAGATTACAATTGCCAGACGATCATGCCTGGAATATCGATCATATACTATATCTACAGCCCTTCTGACTGACTCCGCGTTCTGGACAGAAGTGCCCCCAAACTTCATGATGAGCTTCATGCAGGTGCAACTCTCCGTTACTATGGATCTTTTTTTCTCAAAAGGGATGCTACAGGCGTGACTGCAGGAGAGGCTCTCCTACCAAAACATCAAAGTCATTCAGACAGTGACGTGTATATAATGCAGATTCAGGAGATCATCCGATCCCATGTTCTGGTTATCGGGAGTGGGGGTGCAGGAGTCCGTGCTGCCATCGAGGCCTCTGCACACGGAACCTGTGTACTCATTTCCCGGACCATTGCCGGGAAAGGCGGGTGCACAATCATGGCTGAAGGAGGGTATAATGCGGTGATGAATGAGGCAGACACGATCGCCGATCACTTTGCCGACACCATGAAGGGTGGGGCTTACCTCAATGATCAGGATCTGGTGCATGTTCTGACTGAAGAGGCCCCAGACCGGATGCAGGATCTCATCTCCTGGGGCGCGGTGTTTGATGTCACCGACTCATGCACTATCTGTCAGCGGCCTTTTGGTGGCCAGTGTTTTCCACGGACCTGTTATGCCGGGGACCGGACCGGACATGAGATGATGGTCACCCTGATGGAGCGGCTTGCACACACAGCAGTCCGCGTCTGTCATGAGATTGCCGCCTTTGATCTGCTCATTTCTGAAGGACGGGTGATTGGTGCCCTGGGTCTTGACCGGAAAGGCAGGCTCTATACATTTCTTGCTGATGCTACGGTTCTTGCAACCGGTGGGGGGACACGGGTCTATGATATCTCAACAAATTCCATGAGCGGAACCGGTGACGGATATGCGATGGGGTGGCGCGCCGGGGCAGAGCTGATCGATATGGAGCAGGTGCAGTTTCATCCGACCGGTGCCGTATATCCCTGGGATGCACGGGGAAGGCTGGTCACCGAAGCAGTGCGGGGAGAAGGAGGAGTTCTCAAGAATTCCCTTGGGGAGCGGTTCATGTCCCGGTATGATCCGGATCGGATGGAACTCTCAACCAGGGATGTGGTGGCACGCGCCTGTGCAACCGAGATCATGCAGGGAAGGGGAACCCCTCATGGTGGCGTGTGGCTGGACGTCACGCATCTGCCTGCCCGGACTATTGAAGAGCGCCTCCCGGTCATGCTTGAACAGTTCCTGAAGTACGGGGTTGACATCCGGACTGAGCCGATGGAGGTCGCCCCGACTGCTCATCACATGATGGGTGGTCTGCGCATTGATCCCTACTCTCAGACCACGCTTCCAGGGCTATATGCCTGTGGTGAGGTGGCCGGAGGGTTACATGGTGCCAATCGTCTTGGTGGCAATGCCCTTGCAGAGACACAGGTCTTTGGCACCCGGGCAGGAGCATCAGCAGGAACGACAGTAGAACGGGAGATAAAAACCCCGGATGATCAGGTAGCCTCTGCAGTTTCAATGCTTGAAGGGTTCATCAGTGGTGATATTCTGCCTGATAAGGTGAAGGGTGAAGTTCAGCGGATAATGTGGAACGGAGCCGGAATATTCAGAAACAAGGCTGCACTTGAGGAGACACGGGCCGCACTCGATGTGTTGGCAAGAAAAAGGCTCAAAGCGGTTGACCCATCCGGGTTTATTGATTGCTGTACGACTCGGAACATGATCGACACTGCGCGGCTTATCGTGACCGCGGCACTTCTTCGTGAAGAGTCTAGGGGAGCTCATGTCAGGACTGATGTTACACAGGACTGGGATAATCAGACATCCCCATTCGGGCATTCGATCCTGACACGGACCGGGGCGACGATCGAGCGGAGGAGATCCTGATGCAAGTGTCTGTACGCGTCTCGCGGTATAACCCAGAAACCGATGGAGAGCCCCGTCTTGAACCCTGGACCGTGGAGGTCGAAGAGGGTGCGCGAGTTCTCAATGTTCTGGATGCAATTCACAGCCTGGATCCTACCCTTGCATACCGGTCCAGCTGCCGCGCAGGTCAGTGTGGGAGTTGTGCGGTCAGGGTGAATGGGCAGCCGGTCCTTGCCTGTACCGAAGTGGCACGGGATGGCATGGTCATCGAACCTCTGGACCTTCCGGTCATAAAAGATCTCATGGTGGATCTGGTATCAGGCATATCATCCATTCCGCGGATTCATACCTGCGAGTGTGGCATTCTTCCGAAACAGGAAGAGATTGAGCGAATTAAACCGCTCCGTGACTGCATCGAATGTCTGTCCTGTGTGTCTGTCTGTCCGGCGATGAAAGTCACCGATTTTCTGGGTCCTACCTCCATGCGCTCCCAGATGCGGATTGCACTTGACCCCCGGGAACCAGGGAACAGGATTCGCGAAGCCCTGTCCCAGGGGCTCTTCACCTGCACCAGCTGCAACCGGTGCTGGCGGGTCTGTCCGAAAGATATTGAGACACCGGGAAAAGCCATTGAAAAACTTCGTGAGATTGCAAACCGTGAAGGACTGACCCTGCCCCGTCACCAGGAAGTTGCAGAGATGGTCAGAACGACGGGCAGAAGTGT
>CAZEWE010000101.1:0-2195 GCA_964515765.1 uncultured Methanospirillum sp.
CTGATCACGATACATCATCTTTTGTAGTACGACAACCATAGGAAAACTGGTGGAGGTTTGTGTGTTGATGTAGATATCGGAATGATGAAGATGAATAAAAGGAAACACATCGGAAAAAAATACCTCTTTCTTCTGGTACTGGTTTTGCTCATGGTCGGGTACGGGTCTTCTGATGATCCAGCCATCGGGATAAAGCAATCAGCTCTTTCACAGGGGACTGCTGTTCAGGTTGGAGAACTCGAAGCGGTCGGTGAGGTTATCGGATCAGGAGGATGTACCGGGACACTCATCACGGACAATCTTGTCCTTTCTGCAGCACATTGTTTCTGTAACGGAAAGAGTAATTGTGTGAATCAGGGGCAGTTCATCCTCCGGAATGTCCGGACGGTTGCAGATCCCAATAGCCGCAGAAATGTTACCTTCACTGGAAAAGTCAGGATATTTCCTGAGTATGAGGACAGGGGATGGCAGCGGGAAGATTATGCAGTTATTGAACTGGATGTCCCTGCATCCTCACAGGTACTGGTAACCCCCATACCGGTTGAAGATCCCTGGAATATTCCCCTTGTTGGCGAATCCCTCACGCTTGTCGGATTTGGGATGACCGGAGATGCATGCTCATCACCGGGACAGGGAAAGATGAAGATGACCCTTCCGGTAGACGGGAGCGGATGGGGTGGCATCAGTTTTAAGGACAAACGGCTCTACATCTGTCCCGGTGATTCTGGCGGACCGATTCTCAATAAGGCCGGTCATGTGACCGGAGTTGCATCCTGGGGTGACAATCAGGTGAGCGTTTACCGCCCTACTTCATATGCCTACAACTGGATTCATGGAATCGGCACTCCTGCGTGGAGATCCTGTGAATGGGTTCCGGTTGAAACAGGCGGGAAAAACAGCCATGAAAAAGTCCAGATCTGCCCGGACGGAAGTTACCTGACCGCTCTTGACCTGGATGGAGATAGGTCCGTCAGCGACTCTGATGCTCCTCTTATAGGTCAGGCTCGATGCTGCAGGATAGAGGGAAAAGAACAGGAGAAATGGGCGGAGAGTCAGTGGGTTCCGGTTGAACAGAAAGGCCTTTCAAGTCATAGTATGGGCGGTTCCTGGTGCCCGCAGGGATCTTATATCACCGGGATAGATCTTGACTCGTGTTCTGGTTGCGACCCCCTTGATTCCCCGGTCATCGGGGCAGTTCAGTGCTCAAAACCATCCGGAAACGGATTATGGGGCTCAACCTACTGGATGGATGTCGGTCCTGAAAAAAGTCATCAGAGACAGGATTGGTGCCTTGAGGGAGCATACATTACCCAGTTGGATCTTGACCGTGATGGGGAAGCTGATCCTCATGACTCACCGGTTGTTGGGAAAGCAAAATGCAGCTGTACTCGGGCGGCAATCTCTCCTGCGGCCATCCAGATGATTGCAACACCCCTGATGGCAGCAATTCAGACCTTAAAGCCCATAGAGATGAATATACCCAAAATGGTAGAAATCCAGCCGGAGGATATCGCTCTCACCCCTCCGAAGACTGAAATGGAGCCTGATACCAATCGGCCAGGAGAAGACTATACCGTATTTGACCTGTCTTCACCTGATCCTGAATCCTGTGCGAATGCCTGCAGGGAAGATGAGAAATGCATGGCCTATACGTATGTGAAACCCGGGATTCAGAGTGAAAAAGCACGATGCTGGCTGAAGTCCGGTATCCCTGATGCTGAGCCTGATGAATGCTGTGTATCCGGAATCATCAGAACTCCGTAATTTTTTAAACTCTTTATAAATACAGAAAATACTTCACAAAAAAAGGGGTGTTGTTTACAGGAAGATTGGTGCAAAGACCACTGCAACAATTGCCATTAATTTGAGCAGAATGTTGAGAGCTGGTCCTGCAGTATCCTTGAACGGGTCACCAACGGTGTCACCGGTAACCGCTGCCTTGTGAGCAAAGGATCCCTTTCCACCGGCATGTCCCTGTTCGATGTACTTCTTGGTGTTGTCCCAGGCTCCACCGGCGTTTGCCATCATGACAGCGACGAGGAAACCAGATGAGATAGAACCGACAAGAAGTCCTGCCAGTGCATGTGAACCGAGGGCAATACCGACGATAATTGGTGCGGCGATTGCCATCAGACCGGGGATGATCATCTCACGAAGTGCTGCATTGGTTGAGATGGTAATACAGGATGCATAGT
>CAZEWE010000101.1:2295-9432 GCA_964515765.1 uncultured Methanospirillum sp.
GGTGGCTCATCTCTGCAATACCACCGGCATTGTCTGCAATCGGTCCGTATGCATCAACAGAGAGGGTAATACCAAGGGTTGCAAGCATACCGACACCGGCAAGGGCGACACCATAAATACCGCCAAAGTAGTTTGCAATCAGAATTGCAGCGGCAACGATGATCACCGGGATGAAGGTTGATTCCATACCGACGGCAATACCGGCGATGATGTCGGTTGCTGCTCCGGTCTCTGCAGACTTGACAATAGACTGGGTTGGCTTGTGATCATAGGACGTGTAGTACTCAGTCACGAGACCAATGAGGAACCCGCCGACAAGACCGGCAATGGTTGCATAAAAGATACCAAGCTGACCAGGAGCAAGCATCTCAACAAGGCCGTACACGGCAACAACGGTCAGGAGAAGACCTGCAAAGGTTCCCGAGTTGAATGCCTTGTGAATTGCATGTGCCTCGTTCTTGTTTGTTCTGACAAAGAATGAACCAATCACGGACGCAATGATACCAAGACCTGCAATCATCATTGGAAGGGCAATCAGGTTCATGGACGGAACGCCCGGGAACTGGCTTGCCATACCAGCAGTTGCCCCGATAAGCATCGTTGCAATCACTGCACCAACATATGATTCATACAGGTCAGCACCCATACCGGCGATATCACCGACGTTGTCACCAACGTTGTCAGCGATAACGGCCGGGTTCCGGGGGTCATCCTCAGGGATACCTGCTTCAACCTTGCCGACAAGATCTGCACCAACATCGGCTGCCTTGGTAAAGATACCGCCACCGACACGGGCAAAGAGTGCAATAGAAGATGCACCAAGGGAGAATCCTGACAGAATGCTGATGGTATCATGGTCAGTGACGCCGGTGATCGAAGTCATCAGGAAGAACATAAGAGACAGACCCATCAGACCAAGACCGACAACGGTCAGACCCATGACCATACCTGCGGAGAATGAGACCTTAAAGGCCGATGCCATTCCCTGTTTTGCTGCATTTGCAGTCCTGACATTTGCTTTTGTTGCGGAGAACATGCCGATAAATCCTGCAAGAGCAGAAAGAGAGGCACCAACTACGTAACATACAGCAGTCAGGGGGTTGATGACAAATGACAGAATTACCGCAAGAACAACGACAAATACCGCAATGGCAGCATACTGCCGTTTGAGGTAGGTCATTGCACCAAGATGAATGGCTGCGGCTATCTTCTGCATCAGTTCATCACCCGGAGATTCCTTCTTCATCCGGGCATAGCTGAGACCAGCAAAGATAAGCCCGATAAGGGCACAAACCGGTACAATATATAACATATCCATTCGTATCACGTCCAGTCGAAACTGTGAATTGAGACGGTGATCTGTTATCATTCGTCGATTGTACGTAAATAACGATACGAATTGGAACCGTGAGGTTTATATGTCCGAACCGGGGGTAAAATATCACACCTGAAAAACGCGGTGTTTCAGACATCCTATGTCAGACCATGAACGCAATACATATCCTGATCATCCTTCTGGCCCTGCTCTGCATTCCTGCCGACGGGGATTCCATACCCTCCGCACCGGAGCAAAATATTACTGACATCCTTCTTGAAGATCCAAACTCACTCCTTGATCGGTTTGAAAATGGAACCTTTCCGGATTTTGATACCGCTTCTCTGACAGACCATCAGGATTTGTTATACCGGAAACTGGCCCTGGGTCTTGCAAGCCGGGGTGATTATGAAACAGCGGCAGAGATCCTTCTCAGTATCCCTCTGGAGGTCAGACAATATGACAGCACCCTTCTTCTTGCCTTTATGCATACCCGGATGCAGGAATATGACGCTGCCATGAGCCACATTATCAGCCTTCAGGCACAGTATCCCGATGATCTGAAACTGGATAATGCCCGGGCATATGTTCTCTGTTTGGCCGGATCGCCAGCTGATGCACGGAGGATCATGGAGCGGGTCATTCAGCAGGTCCCCGATTATGGGCCCTTCCTTGATACCTGGGGCACTATCCTAGCTGCAGAGGGGAGGTATTCAGAGGCAGAAAAAGCGTTTAAAAAAGCACATGCTCTCATGCCTGATGATGCAGAAGTCCTGGCACATCTGGGGATGATCCGCTCTCAGTCCGGAAAAACATCTGATGCCCAGGATATCTACCAGCGGTCGGTCCGGATAGATCCCGCCTTTGGTGAAGGGCAGAAAGGCTATGCCCGGGTTTTGATGGATCTCAAAAGGTACCCTGAAGCGGCAAGGACGATTCGGGCTGCACTCCGGCTGATGCCCGGTGATTCAGATCTCATCTCATGGGAGCGGGAGATAGACAGCCTTCTGCTGGCCTGGCATATCAGGCAGGAACAGGAGGCGAACCGCCCACTGCTTATAAAACGAGTGGTTCCGGAGAGCCGTTCATAAAATCGAACACACGAGGCTGTAATGTCTTCAGGTCCAGTGCAATGGCAACCGCCGGGGTCGGCTGGATGTTCATCTGCTTCTGGAATGCCGTCTGACTCTGCCAGGTTCCCGAGTTTATCCCAAGCACATTCCGGTACCTGCTGATACCATAGATGTGGACATGGCCGGTATGCACCACTTCAGGGATGGGGTCGATAATGAGCCGGTCAACGATATCTGCAGCAATCGGTGTCCGTCTGCCATAACAGGGGGCAAGGTGTCTTCTTTTCAGCATCTCCGGGATTATCTCATGGGCTTTTTCATAACTTGCCCCCGGCATCAGCCCGATGAGATCATCAAATGACCGGCCATGGTACATGAGAAACCGGACTCCCTGCAGGTTCACCAGAGCCGGGTTTTCAACAAAGGTGCATGAAGAAGGGTATCTACTCCTGAACTTCTCTGGTATGGCCGGCTGGGGCTCTGCACCTCTGACCACATCATGGTTCCCCGGAGAGAGGATGACCCTGATATGCGGGGGGAGGCTTGAGAGCATCTCTCCCAGGACATCGTACTGTTCATAGATATTGGTGATAACCAGCTCCTTATCCTGGTCAGGGTAGATACCGATACCATCCACGAGATCCCCTGCAACCAGGAGGTATGAGACCTCACTCTCACCGAGCCAGTCAGCAAACCGGTTCCATGCGTCCTCCAGGAAGGTATCACTCCCCACATGAATGTCAGAAATGAGAACCGCTGCACCTTTGCGGTCACTGGAATAGGGTGCATGGGTAAATGGGATGTCAGGCCTGAAGATCTGGTCGGCAAAGATGAGATTTCCTTCATTGGAGAGAGAACCCCGAACCCCGATAACCTCATCAGGTACAATCCGTTCTGCTTCGGCAAAGTCAGGACGGTCCTTATTAAATAATGCATTCACCGAACCTGTCGGATCTTCAAGCTCCACCATCCGATGCCCGTTTCCGGTGCTCCTGACATCCATGACCATACCGCAGACCGAGAACTCTTCCTGCTTATACCGGGTGTTGCGTTTGAGGGCTTCAATCGGAACCGGGTTACACCGACCCCGGATCATACCGGAGAGCCGCCCGTACCGGTCAGCAAAATATGCGATATAATCCTCAACCTTCGCGACCGGTCGTGCGGACCCCATCCGGCCGGCGATGATATCCACCTCCGAATCACAGAGGAACCGTATGCCGTCACGGGCCGGTGTAACGCCGGGAATATGCTTTAAGGAGACAACCAGGCAATCATTGGGAACGCCGGATATGATCTGATCAATCAGCCGCTCATCCTTCTTTTCACAGATATATCTGACCACATCAGGGTGGACCTGAAGTTTCGTATCCAGGAACCGTTCCACGATCACGGAGCTGTCAAGCATTCTGCATTAGTACCTTCAGCATGGAGGGAAATATACCCATACACGAGAGGTCAGGGTTGATGGCATGACTTTCACCGGCCTGAAGTGAACCCTTAAGAGGCCAGCTCAAAAACCATATACAGACATCATGGCAGATCAAAAGGCCAAGAAATCAATACAGGATAAAATTATCAGTTTCTGGAAGAGTGAGGAACAGATACCGTCAGCCGTCAGGGAGATTGCATCAGTACTGGTAACCGTCGGGGCAGTGGTTGCCGTGCTGCTCATCATCTGTGGGACCTGGCCGGCCATTGTTACCATCGAGTCTGAAAGTATGGTCCCGCATATGAATGTCGGGGACCTGGTTCTGGTGGTCGCCGGCGACCGGTACGGAACCCTGCAAAGTCTGGAAGAGGGCAACAGTTCAGGATATGAAAAGTTTGGAATGCCTGGCGATGTCATCATTTACCGACCGAACGGCAACACTGAACTGCATCCCATCATTCACCGGGCCATGTTCTGGGTAGAAGAAGGTGAGGAGATAGCGGTTACCGCAGGTCAGAGAACAGGGACCTACACCGCTCCCCATGCCGGATATATTACCAAGGGTGACAATAACCCGGTGATCGACCAGGTAGGCTGGTCAAATTACCGGAACCTGGGCGGTCCCATCGAGCCGGTCAAGAAGGAATGGATCATCGGGAAAGCCATGTATCAGGTTCCCCTTGTCGGATACCTCCCCCTGAATATCGTTCCGGTTATCATCATCGTGGTTGTAATCATGGTTCTTCATGAACTCTATCTCCGAAACCGGGCAAAGCGGGAGGAAGAAGAGATGAAATCTGGCAGGAAGGTATGAGCATGCATCTTCAGACTTTGTTATCCGACACCCTTGCCGGTCATCGCCTCACCCCGGATGAGGCAGCATTCCTGTTTTCTGTCACCGGTCCTGAGGTATTTGATCTCTTCCGGGCGGCTGAAGAGCTCTGCAGGCGGAAGAACGGGAACCGGGTGACCTTTGTCCGAAACCAGAACATCCATATCACCAATATCTGTAAGAATCTCTGTGGATTCTGTGGGTTTGGCCGGTCAAAAAACAGTCCGGGAGCATACCTGTTTGGAGAGGAGGAAGTAAAGGAGCAGGTCAGGGCGGCAAAAGAGCGAAAGGTCTCTGAGATATGTTTCCTCTCCGGTGTACATCCTGATTTCACCCTGGAGACCTATTTGCAGTTCATGCGATGGGTCCATGAGGTCTATCCGTCGGTGCATATCCATGCCTTCTCTCCTGACGAGGTGGATTTTGTCGCACGAAAAGCAAATCTTCCGACATCAGAAGTCATCGATCGCCTCATGAAAGGGGGCCTTGGCACCCTTCAGGGAACTGCCGCGGAGATCCTGGTTGATGATGTCAGAAAGACGATATGTCCGGCGAAAGTAAAGACCGACGTGTGGGAGCGGATCACCCGGGAAGCACATGGCCTTGGCCTCCGGTCAACTGCAACCATCATGTACGGGTCAACAGAGACACCCCGGGATCGTGCAGAACACCTGGACCGTATCAGGGCTATTCAGGATGAGACCGGTGGATTTACCGAGATGGTGCTTCTGACCTACATCCACCAGAAGACTCCCCTGTATGAGAAAGGTCTGGTTCAGTCTGGTCCGACCGGACGGGATGATATGGTGACCACCGCCGTCTGCCGCCTCTTTCTGGATAACTTTGACCATATCCAGGTTTCATGGCCGAAGCTCGGAGTAAAAATGACGCAGATGACCCTGCTGGCCGGTGCAGATGACCTTGCCGGGACGATGTACCTGGATGATGTCACCGGAGAAGCAGGAGGCGGGATGGGTGAATATCTGGATCCCAAAGAGATGCACTATATGTGTTCAGATCTGGGCAGGGTCCTTACAGAACGGACCACCCTGTATTCTATCGTGTCCTGATCAGAGGCCGCGCTTTATCTGCCTGAGATCTGCCCCGGCGACATTTGCGCCACGGAAATCTGCCCTGGTGACCGTTGCCCCGGTAAGACGGGCACCCTGCAGATTTGCATTCAGAAATACCGCGTCGGTCAGGTCAGTATTGGAAAGGTTAGCCCTGGTGAGATCTGCCCCGGCAAAATTCGCTTTTCGAAAGCTACAAAATTCAAAATCAGCTTCAGATAATCGTGCTCCGTTCAGATTAATCCCTTCAAGGGAGAGACCCGTCAGGTGAGCACCCCTCAAATCCGGTCGTTTCCTCGGGTTTTCAGCCTTCCACTGATTCCATGAAGCCACCCCTCCCTTAATTGCCTCAACCTGCTTTTCGTCAGCCACAGAGCTCACCTCCTATCTCTGATGATTAGACTGGTATGCCTATATCTGTTATCCGGCGCAACATGCAAAACCGATTCTTCCTACCTCAATAGGAAACCTTTTTGAGTTGCCTATATGATGACTGAGGGTATGAAACGCAGCGTATATCTTATATTGACCGGCATCGCTGCACTGGTGCTCTGTGTATCCATCTGCAGCGCCGGATTTGCACCCAAATTTGAACTGATGCCCCTGAGTATGAAAGCCCCTTCGGATGCGAAACCGTACAATGACGAAGCATTCATGAGTGAGGCTGAAAAGATCATCGGAAAGATCTCAAACTCTTCTGTCCCGACCGGGACTAAGCTGAGTGAGGTGACTGACGCCTATTACCGGCTTATCATGGAGAATGTCAGCCCTGAACTCTTCCCCAATGCACATAACATCGTGGCATATCTCTACTATACCTCAATGGCAGGTGAGGTCTATGAAGATTATCATGAATATATAAACTCCGTCTCAAAGACCACGGATGGTTCTGAATATTACACGGTGGCTGATCAGAATCGTCAGGTCGCTGCCGAGTTCTGGAACAAGATCAAGGATCTTTATCCGAATATGACCATGTTCACCCTCCCGCCGGTAGGGGAACCAATGCCTGAAGAAAAAGAAGAGCAGCAGGGTGACACCCTCGAAGGTCTGGATATTGCAATTCCGATGACCCAGAAGGGTCCTGATTCATCCGCTGATGACCAGACTGAGAAGTTCAAGACCACAACTATCCGCTGGTTTGAAGATTATGTCGACCAGGCAAACCAGCCTGATGATGATCCCATGAATGATAAGACTGAAAAGTCACCAGGTCACCGGTTCCTGATTGGTGAGGGGTTGGAATGGGCAGATAGTACCTACATGGATCTCATTGGCATGAATGTTGCAGAGGATTTCTATACAAAGGCCAATTACATCGATGCGTTCTTCTACCTGATCTCACAGGCACGGGACTTTTATGAGTCATACATGAATGACCGGACCTATATCTCATCAGTCTCGAATGGTGAGGA
>CAZEWE010000102.1:0-9348 GCA_964515765.1 uncultured Methanospirillum sp.
CATGCAGATATGATAGCCCTCCGGATTGTTCAACTGGGAGGAACACCGGTTCTTGAACCGAAGGAATGGTACAATCTGACCAATTGTGGATATGATGCACCGGTGGATCCCTATGTGCAGGCGGTGCTTGAGCAGAATATCAAAGGGGAACAATGTGCCATCAAAACATATGACAAACTGATGAAGATGGTAGAGGGCAAAGACCCGGTTACTTACAATATGATTCTTACCATCATCACTCAGGAAGTTGAGCATGAAGAGGATCTTCAAAGTCTCCTTGAGGATCTTGAGATGATAATGAAAAAGTAATTTTTTAAATTTCTATTATTCTTTAGTTTTTACAATATACTCTTCTATTTGCTCACAAAAGGCGTACAAGTCTTCCAGATGGTTTTTCAGAATATAATGTCCTGTCTCATCATCGATCTTCCCATAGCGATGGACGAGGATATTCCGAAAACTCTTCATCTTTTTCATCGTTTCTGAAAAATTCTGATCAATAATCCCTTTTGTGCACAGGTTATCAATGATATCTTCATCATCTTCAGGGACTCCAAATCGTAAATCCCTGTTCATGATAGCGCAGATATCAAAAGCAGTCTGGATGGCATATTCCAATCTTTTATATATGCCATCCTTTACAATGCCCATATTTAAAAATTGTTGATATTCACAATCGGGAGGGAAATTTTCTTTTATTATCTCTATTGAATCTTCGATCTCCCGTAAACGGATTCGAATCTGTTCCAATCTCATATTTTTATTCATGCAATGAATCGCTCTCCGGTATAATCGTCAAGATGAGGTTTGAACAGATTATATTCCCGGATTGTATCATACGCCAGGTCATACACCTCATCTTCATCCTGCATATACAAAAACACCCCTCCGAGCACTGACTTTCTGATATAGAGAGGCAGGTTTTCAAAGATGTGTAAATCAATCTTTTCAGGAAGATCGGACAACAATGTCATTCGGTATAATTCTGCTTCAAAACGATCCATTTTACAGGATATCGCGATATCGATATCTGAGTGGATGGTATCCTCCCCGGTGGCGACGGAGCCATAGAGTGCGATAAATCTGATCTTTGAAAATCCGTCTGATTGTTTTATCCTATTGAGGGCTTTCTGAATGATGTCCTGATTTCTTTGTGACAGTTCAGGGTTCATGAGGATCTCGAATGGTATTGATTATTGGTATGAGGAGATACATAATCCAATCTTTTTTTCATCTCTATTCATTCCAAGGGAGAACATTATACCCTTGCAGGTGTATCTAATCCGTATTGATATTCTAATATCAACGTATCATTTTCAGGTGGGATCCTATGAGAACTAATACTACGCGAACAGGGGTTTTTCTTATTATCATCTGTTTCATATCCTGCATTACGAGTATCGGATATGGTGATGAGAGTAATACCCAGTATTTTGAGCAGCAGGGTTCTGGTGTTGCAGAGCCTTTTTATCCGGCATATATCCCTTCCCCGGATACAACTCCTGTTCCTGGCCAGGATATGCAGGCTATCACTATCCAACCTGGAATGGAGTATGTGTACACAGTCCCTTCTCCATCGCCAGATTCTTCCCTCCCTGCTTCGCCCACACCGTATGAACCCGTTTTTTCGCATGATCCGGTTGGAACGTCATACCAGGACCCGGGAACTGCAGAGCCCTATTATCCATCTAATCCTCCCTCACCCGGGACAAATACGTACGAAGAGCCGGTTCAGGTTGTGCCGGTGACAACTCAATACCCGGATCCCGGGATCGCCGTTCCCTATTATCCACCAAGCCCCCCGGAACCTGAACCGACTCAATATATCCCTCCACGAGAGTATTCTTCCCCGGTATATTATCCGTCTCCCCGATACCAGGAACCGGTAGTCATTCACAAGTGGTATGATGACCGGTACTATGACTGGAACTATCGCCCATCCTATTATGATCCATATGATCGAAAATGGGAGTATTCCTCATATGCAGATGGCATTTTAAAAGTCTCCAGTTCACCGTATCAGGCCGAAATATATCTGGATAACCGGTTCAGAGGCTATACTCCGTACTCCGGCTATCGGACCATCGAAAATCTCCGGCCAGGCACCTATACTCTCCGTCTGAAAACTGCAGGGTATTATGATTATTCGGAAGATGTGTATGTCTCCAGGGGCAGGACCACCTACGTTGATGCTGACATGGTCAGAATCGGGGAGCGGTATCAGAAGGCAGGATCAATATCTGTTCAATCAGAACCTACAGGCGCAAGTGTGTATCTGAACAATGAGTACAGGGGATTTTCACCAGTTGTCCTCACAGGCGTGTCTCCTGCAGACCACACCCTTCTGGTCCGAAAAGAAGGATTCAATGATTATGTCTGCAAAGTTCAGGTCTATGATAAGCAGACGATCAGTATCTCTGCGGTGTTAAGTCCCGTGCCGGTGCCTCCCACTCCGGTTCCTGCCACACTTCCCGTTGAGACTCCGGTTCCCTCACCAACCAAATCCGGAATATTTGGTGGTATTATCTGCATTTCAGTTCTTATCAGTGCCCTGTTCATGGTCCGACTCCGGCGAGATCCATAAGGGTCCCGTCCTCATTTTTCGAAAACTTCTAAACCTTCAGACAGAGAAGGTACTAATGATAACAGCAGGAAGTCGGTGTAGCGTGACTACAAACACTGAAAAGCATCCTAACCGTCCCCATTGCCTGTATCTGTGGTTTCTTCACGGGATGCCGGTATGCTCTGAAGAGAAAAGCAATCGACAGTGCCCGTATCCATTCTGGAAATGTCCGGTAAAACAGATGCAGCCAGACCAGATCCATTCTATGGCTGCTGATGTGGTATCTGATATCTCTGATAGTGCCAGAGTGTCATTGAAAACATAGAATACAGAATATAATAATCCCGGAATCCTTCGGCCGGGCTACCGAGCTAAGGCCACCGTCTCTCCATATTGAACGACATGACCCTTCATCGCCTGAATGAGTTCATCTTTAGTTGATCCGGGTGGCAGATCAAGCATCGTATCCAGTCCATATACTCTGAACTGATACCGGTGCATCTCACCTTCTGGTGGGCATGGCCCGTGATATCCGATGGTGCCGTAATCATTTCTCCCCTGCACGGCCTGAACCGGATATGTTACCTGAGCCTCTTTTGGAATACCTTCCGGGATACGGGACACCGGTGGCAGGTTCCAGATAATCCACGTAGTAAAGGAACAGCATGATTTGATGAACGGATTAAAGACCATGATTGCGACAGATGTGGCATTGAGGTTTTTCATGTTCAGTGCCGGAGTCCTGTCCTCTCCTTTGCAGGTATAAGAATTTGGAAATTCCAGAAAATCAAGAGTAACAATTATTGAGGTTATCGTGCTCATGCTGGATCATACCTCATATCGGTGTGTCAGGAATAAAACCTAAGCCCCCGGCGGTTATGAGATCCTCCCGGTTTTCTGCCCTGACTATCTGTGGAATCTCTCCCCATATGATACTCTGTTCTCCAAACACGGCAAAAATTCCATCAATGTGAGGATCCACCTGGTCAAGACATGACTGATCGGCGATTGTCAGGGTATTACAGACGGCTGTGGCAACTGCATCGGCGAGAAGAGGATTGGCAGCGAAGACAGTAACGCTGTCTGCCGTTCCAAATGAAAAAGAATGACCGACCGTTGCTGAAGAGGTGCATATTCCAAATATCTCTTTTTTGGGCGGAATGAAAAAGGCATAATTTCCAGATAATGGGGAATTCCCTGCATACAGGCCGACCCTGACCGGCCGGTCTGTTATCATGGCAATATCTCCTCCATTATCAACGATACAAAACGATGCCCCGCTTTTTTGTGCTGCGCTCACTCCGGCATGGGCAACCGCTCCGGCGACCGCTGCCATCGGACCAACTCCGGCTTTCCATGCAGCAGCGGCCATATTAAGGATTATTTCAGGGCCATCCCTGATAGGCAATGGTTCAAAACTGGAATTAAAAAACGGATCCTGAATGATGTACCGCTCAAGTTCATACCGTGCCTGGCGGATCCCTTCACAGGTGGTATCGATTACTTGTTCGTCATCGGCAAGGATTGTGGCGATTGTTTCCCTGAGCTCAAAATGATGACGGAGGGTCATTCAGGTTAATAACTGAGTGATAATGCTGCATGGGGACAGCTGATGACACACCGTCCACAGAGGATACACTTCTTTGTTTCAACCTGCAATTTCCAGTCCTTATCAAAGGAGAAGACCTTTTTCGGGCAGATGGAGATACATGCACCGCAATCGACACATTCCTCCTCATCATGCCTGATACCTTCTTCAAGTATCCTGACCTCAGCACCAAGGCTTCTCATCCGCTCGCTGACCAGAATGCAGGTTTCATCCGGCACATCAACAAGGGCTTCTTCTCCTTCATGAGCGTCAGACCGTGCCCGGTCAACATTGATAAGAACGCCGGTATCCTTTACAACCTGGGCTATAATCGGCTTACTCTCATGATACAGGCGGACTAAGAGTTTCATGGTCTTCCTCCCCCAGGTTTGAACAGTTTTCCGAGATCACTTGCATGAAGAATGGCAATACACTGGTTTTGAGCGTCAACAACCGGCAGAGCACTGATGCGGTGATGATCCATCTTTTGTGCAGCGATGTCAATCGGCTCATCGGCAAGGGTGGTTATCACATTTCTGGTCATGACATCCTGAACCTTCACCTTCCGCTCAGGTCGTGCAACTGCTTTTGCAATGTCGAATGTCGTCACAACACCAGTCAGTCGTCCCTGTTCATTCAGGACCGGCAGGTGATTTGTCTCTCCCCGAAGCAGTTTCTTTGCAGCTTCTGTGATCTCCTGATCTTCCTTTATGGTGACCACTTTCCGCTGCATAATCTCCTGAACCAGGACTACCTTTCTCGTCTCCCTCATCGGTTTTGCCTGTTTAGAAGGATCAATGAACCTGGTTGGGAGAGAGAGGTTCATCTGCCCGTCCTCAATCCATCGCTTCAGGGTATTTGCGACCAACTTTGCCCGGCGGAATGATGAGAGGGATGAGGTCTTTATCTCTTCATTATTGAGCTCAATGATACCTGATCTCAGTTCAGCATAACTCACCTGGCCAAGGACCGGTCTGCTCCGGGAGGGGACGCCATAGTCTCTGATACTGACCATGATGTCTTCGTCCCGAACCGCAGTCCTCCTGACGGTCTCGATGTCAATGACTGGCAGTGGAATGCCGACACCAAGGTAGAGGGTCGGACCGTACCGGTGCATATATGCGGCCCTGAGAAAGTCGGTGTTCATATCATTCATGTCAGCCGTCGTCATCAGGGTAGCAAAATTCCCCGCCGATGAGTGCTGTGTCCCTTCACCGATCACCATTCCCTGTGCCCCGCCAAGGAGGATTGGAACACCGCTTCCGATAAGCCGGAGGTTTGGATCATTGGATATTGGATTTAATGTTCCTGCACCGGAGAATGAAACATTAGCACTGTGGGGGAGCAGGGTTCCCATATAGGTATAGAGCGTATCTTCGGACGTATTGACGGCAGCATCATACCGCTGATATGCATTCCGGGGGTTGACCATGATGGCCTGGTTCAGGTCTTCCAGCCTGACCTCGGTTGTGATACTCCGCCGTGGATAGCAGTCTGATCCTGAAGACTGGGCACGGAGCTCGATGGCTTTTCCTGATATGAAATCCTCGATAACATGAGCCCCACCATAACTCTCCATTCTGGTTACTGACTTATTTGTCGCACCGATGTAGGTATCCACGGCTGCAATACCGCCATATGCCTCTACATCATTCAGCCAGAGTCGCTCCATCTTTATTGGTGGCTCTGCATGACCGAAATTTAAAAATGCGCCAGAGGAACACATGGCCCCAAAGGTTCCGGTGGTTACTACATCCACCTCCTGGAGTGCTCCTTCTTCTCCGAGCTCGCTGACGATGTCTGGCATCTCATCGGCAGTGACCACCCGGGCTGACCCATCACGTATACGCCGGTTGATCTCATCGATGGACTTTTCCATAATGGTTACCTGATTGGAGATGAAAGGAGTTATAAGTTTAGTTTTGCTTCTGATGTGAAAAATCAGGACTGGAGACTCTTCAAGCAGAGAGAAAAAAGAGTATATTATTGCAGGACTGCACCAAGATCTGCAGGACCGACTGCTGCAGCATATCTTGCAAGAACGCCGGTGAGTGGCCTTTTCAGTGGCAGCCATCCCTTCTTCCGGTTCTCGATCTCGTCAGCAGATACGTGCAGATTCATCGTCTTTGCAAACAGGTCAACAGAGATCTGGTCTCCATCCTTCACAAAGGCAATCGGACCCCCGGCTGCTGCTTCAGGAGCCACATGGCCGATGCATGGTCCCCGGGTTCCTCCAGAGAACCGGCCGTCAGTAATGAGAGCAACCCTGCTGTACCCAAGACCGACGAGTGCCGACGTAGGGGAGAGCATCTCCGGCATTCCAGGTCCGCCTTTTGGCCCTTCATACCTGATGACCACAACATCCCCTTCTTTTATCTCCCGTGCAAGGATAGCTTTCATTGCCGGTTCTTCTCCTTCAAAGACACGTGCTGGTCCGGTATGCTGCCACATCTCGTCCTGAACCGCCCCGCTTTTAATAACTGCCCCGTCTGGTGCAAGGCTTCCGGTCAGGATCATCAAACCTCCGCTCTGGTGGACCGGTGACTGTTCTGGTCGGATGATAGACTCATCTATATAGGTGACTGAATCAGCGATGGTATAGATGTCCCTGCCTGAAACGGTCTGACCATTTTCAAGGTGTTTTTTGATCTGTTTAAAGACTGCCGGAATTCCTCCGGCATGGTGGAGAGCCTGCATGGAATGAGGTCCGCCCGGCATCATTGACGCAATATGGGGGACCTGCTCTGATATTCGGTTAAACTCCTGCAGGTCAAAAGGAACTCCTGCCTCGGTTGCAATGGCCATCAGATGGAGGACGGTATTGGTTGAACCACCAAGGGCCATATCGACCCGGATGGCGTTGCGAAGACTTGCCGGGGTGATGATATCACGGGGGAGGACCTGTTTTCGCACCAGATCCACGATCTGTTTTCCTGATCGGTATGCCAGCCGGAGTTTTTCTGCATAGACTGCCGGTGTAGCAGCACAACCGGGAAGAGACATTCCAAGTGATTCTGTCATACAGGCCATGGTATTTGCAGTATACAGGCCCTGACATGAACCACATCCGGGCATTGCAGCAGTCTCAAGTTCTAGAAGTTCATCTTCGGTCATGGTTCCGCCAGCCACCTTTCCGACTCCTTCAAAAATATCGGTCAGGGAGAGCTCACAGCCATGAAGATTTCCGGGGAGCATATTCCCGCCGGTCAGGACAATGGCCGGGATATTGCATCTTCCGGCAGCCATGAGCATTCCCGGGACAATCTTGTCACAGGTGCAGATGCAGACGATACCGTCGAATTTATGTGCCTGTATCATGAGTTCGACTGAATCTGCAATATTTTCCCGTGACGGGAGGGAGTATCGCATCCCTTCATGTCCCATGGCAATACCGTCACAGATGCCTATGGTATTAAATTCAAAAGGAGTTCCTCCTCCGGCACTGATCCCTTCCCTGACCCGTTCACCAAGAAGACGGAGATGGGTATGGCCAGGTACGATAGTGTTCCAGGAGTTTGCGATACCGATAAAGGGCTGGTGCATTTCACTCTCATCTATCCCGAGGGACCGGATGAGGGAACGATTCGGAGCCCGGGCATATCCAGCCTTGACATCATCACTCCGCATAATACTCATGAACAGATAGGAGATGACACTAGATAAAGGAAAGGTTGGTGGTGCAAATACAGATCACGAATGCACCACACCGGGCGCCAAGATGAAGATCACATGGTGCATATCATCCGGGAACAGATACATAGTATGGTTTTTACGTGTGCTCAATGTGGTCAGTGCTGCATGTACCTGGGTGACTATATTGTCATTGATGCAAAGACCGGGCCATATACCTTTTCCTGTTCCTGTGTTTCAACAAATACTCCTTTTCAGGCAGTTGTCGATGAGGATAAACGGAGATTTTTTGATACCGATGAATTTTCCCGTGCCCATCCTCATGCCTGTCCTTTTCTCCGTCCGACTGATGACGGGCGGATCGTCTGCACCATTCATGAGACCAGCCCGGCCCAGTGCAAGATATACCGGTGTGTGGCAGTGAGAATTTACTCAGGTGAAAAACAGGTGGGATATATCACCGGTATGGGTGCACTTCATTCTGATGATCCGGCATTGCGATCCCTGTATGAATCATGCGTCCAACAAATTCCGCAGGGAGATCAGGAACGGGATGAATGGTTTGCCCGGTACTTTGAAAAGTATGGGTACCGGACTGAATAACGACATCACCGCGAGTCCAGCCATGGGGCTACATCTGCAGTATTGAGGATCTTTACTCCGATATTTTTCATATCAAGGACATTTGCTTCATGTATCTCCTTTGTCTGTGCCCCGGTGGCATCATGCACGAGGATTGTTTCATAGTTATACGCCATTGCATCAAATACCGTGGTCCGGATGCAATTTGGGGTCTGGATTCCTCCCACAACGACGGTGTTCACTCCAAGGGTCCGGAGCATCAGGTCAAGGGTGGTTCCGATAAATGCACTCATCCGGACCTTCTCGATCAGGTGCTCACCTGGTACTGGTGTGAGTTCATCGATAACTGCAGCACCACGTGTTCCCCTGACGGCAAATGGTTTGTTTTTAAACAGGTCAGCCCTGAACCATTCAACGTCTGAACCATCCGGTTCATGAATCCTGACGATATGGACGATTGGAAGTTGTTTTTCCCGGAACAGGGAGAGTAGGTGAGTAAGAGGGGTGATGACTGCCTGTGCTCCGGCTACCGGGTTTACTGCCTGAGCTGAGGCAAAATCATTCTGCATATCGATGATGAGAAGAGCTACGTTTTGTGTCATATATACGAATGGGATTCAGGTTTAATCATAGTTGTTCCTCAGCAATCTTACATAGCCAGGAGGAGATACACTGAGTATGCTTCTCTCAAGGATGGCTTTGATATTTTTTGTCGTTCTTTTTATCATCACTCCGATTCAGGCAGAACGGGTATTCTTCTCTGACGGCACGTTGTACAATGGTTCCCTATCGAAAGACGATATTCTGGGAAAATTTGAAGAATATACCGGAGAAGGGCCAGTCATTGTCTTTCATGATCTCATCTGTCTATCCTGTGAGGATGCGATGGTTTATTTCAGGGAGTTTGAACAGGTCTACCCGGAAATACCTATTGTGTATTATGACCTTCATGGCAACACGACGAATAAACTACTGTTTGAAAAAT
>CAZEWE010000103.1:0-9285 GCA_964515765.1 uncultured Methanospirillum sp.
GCCTACCGGACCATGCAGAGGAACTTGCCCGCATCTGTGGTGCTCCTGCATACGCTGATTTTCAGGAGTTTATCTCACAGGATTTCGATATTTGCGTGGAGGCTGCATCGGTCCTTGCGGTCAGGGAATATGCCCCGAAGGTTCTTGAAAACAGTAAAAATATTCTTATACTCTCCGTTGGTGCCCTGTCTGACTCCTCTTTCAGAAATACCCTCCTTGATGTGGCACGGGCCAAAGGGAAAAAGATCCATATCCCGAGTGGTGCCATCATGGGACTTGATAACCTGAAGGTGGGGAGAATCAGCAGGATAGATTCGGTCCTTCTCAGAACCACAAAAAGCCCGGAGAGTCTTGGGATGCAGGTTAGTCACCGGACTCTTGCATTTCGTGGCAAGGCGAATGAGTGCATCAAACAGTTTCCAAAAAATATCAACGTATCAGTAGCACTTTCTCTTGCTGTGAATCATGATGTTGAAGTTGAGCTCTGGGCAGATCCTGACGTTGATCGAAATATCCACGATATCGAAGTCTCCGGAGAATTCGGGGAGGCAAGTATCAGGATTGTAAATCACCCAAGCCCTGATAACCCGGCAACCAGTTATCTTGCAGCCCTTTCGGTGCTCTCACTGCTGAAAAACCTTGACAGTCCGTTGGTGATTGGATCGTGACCAATCGTAATCTCATTGCAGATATCCTACGCCTGAAGTCTGAAAAAAAGGCACTTATCCTGGCACATAATTACCAGCTACCCGAGATTCATGCCGTTGCAGATGTGATCGGAGACAGTCTTGAACTGGCTCAGGCAGCACGAAAAGCAACAGAACCAATCCTCGTTCTCTGTGGTGTCAGGTTCATGGCAGAGACTGCCCACATCCTGAACCCTGATAAAAAAGTCCTGATGCCGGACATGGAGGCCGGATGTCCACTGGCAGACTTTTTAACGCCTGAAATTATCCTGAAGGCAAGAGAGCAGTATCCGGACGCTGCAGTCGTTGTATACATCAACAGTACTGCGGCATGCAAGGCGGTTGCTGATTCGGTCTGCACATCAGGGAATGCGGTTCGGATAGTGAGATCTTTCCCGAACAAACAGGTCATATTCGGGCCTGATACAAACCTTGCCTCATATGTCCAGTCGGTACTTCCTGATAAGGAGATAATTCCTATTCCTGAGGGTGGTCACTGCTACGTGCATATGCAATTTGATGCGGAAGATCTGCAGGAAGTAAAGGCAACCGGCATCGCGGTTATGGCCCACCCGGAATGTCCGGTGGAGATCCGTGAGCTTGCCGATCACATCGTCTCAACCGGAAAGATGGCCGAGATTGCCAAAACGGGATCAGCATGGTATATCTGCACCGAAGCAGGGATGCTGGATCGGCTCAGTGAACTCTGTCCGGATCAGTCATTCATTGGCAGAGAGGATGCCGTCTGTGCTGATATGAAAAAGACCACCCTCCCTGAACTGTTCAGATGTCTGCGTGATCTCTCCGGGGAAGTGACGGTGCCTCCGGAGGTCATGGAAGGGGCACGGCGGTCCCTTGAATACATGATCAGTGTGCCATGAATAAACTCCCCGATATACCGCTTTCCCGCCTTATTGGATATGTAGAAGAGGATTGTCCGTTTGGGGATGTGACCTCTGAAGCGGTTATCCTGCCACAGGTATGCACCGCGATGATCTCGGCACGGGAATCCCTTGTTCTTGCCGGTCTTACTGAAGTTACCCGTCTTTCTGAATGGTACGGTCTTTCTGTCTCGACAGCATGTTCAGACGGAATATGTCACCATGCAGGGGATGTGATCGTCACCCTGACCGGTCAGGCTCATACCATCCTTCTTCTGGAGCGAACCCTGCTCAATATTCTCGGGCGGATGAGTGGTATTGCTACGAGGGCCAGAAGAATGCAGGACCTGGTATCTGCAATAAACCCTGAGTGCCGGATTGCCGCGACCCGGAAGACTGCTCCCGGACTTCGCCTGATGGATAAAAAAGCCGCGATGATTGGCGGGGCTGATCCTCACCGGTTCTCCCTGTCTGATGCGGTTTTAATAAAAGATAATCACCGGGCTTTGGTCAGTGTGGATGAGGCAGTCAGGAGGGCAAAGGCCTTTTCAGCCTATCACCGGGTTGAGGCAGAAGCAGACACTATTGATGAAGCTCTGTTGATTGCCCGGGAAGGGGCGGACATAATCCTCCTTGATAACATGACTCCTGACCAGGTCTCGCAGGTCATCTCCCTTCTTGTGAAGAACGACCTTCGGGAGAGGGTAATTATCGAGGTATCAGGAGGTATTACCGAAGAAACGCTGGCATTATATGCAAGCCTCCCGATTGACCGGATTAGCATGGGTATGCTCACCCATACGGTCAAAAACGCAGACTTCTCGCTTGATATCATGAAAGAAGGCTGATATCCCGGCCATCTTCAACAGATATCTCCTCTTTTCCTTTCCAGTGCTGGACGGTGCCGATTATCCGGATAGAAGATCCGGTCGTGATTTCTGGAATATCTCCTGCCGATGCCGGTATGAAGATACTGACTCCTGATACGTCCATGATGATACTTCCACCCTGGGCATGATACACAGAACCTACCACTCCTTCCCATCTGACCAGCGTGCCATCTGCCATTCCTGCCTGATATTCTGTTGAAAACTGTTCTTTTCCCATCCCATCCAGTATGAGAGTCCCGGCAAGACACACCAGGGTCACAAGGATGAGGATGCCAATGGCTGTCTTCTCCTGGCTGTGAAGTACAAGCATCTCCTACAGGTTTATTGTGGCTCCCCTATGAGCCCTCGGGACACGAGAGACCAAGAGCCTTTGATATGATCACCTGCAGATAGAATAAGGAATGAATACCCTCCTGATATTCCTTATCGTGATGGTGGCAATATCTGTCATCGGATTCAGATACAAGCTGCCACCATTTTTCACCCTTGTCGGGGGAGCAATCGCCTTCGGTCTCATGATCGGGACCGCTCCTGACACGGTTTTTCAGCAGGTAGCGATGGGATGCGCCAGTATCTTTAACAGTCTGGGTATCCCCATCCTTGCCGGGTCGGTCATCGCGAAATATCTTGCCGAGCAGGGACTTATCCAGCAGATTGTCTCTGACCTCCGGACCCTCTTAAAGCGGCCACCTACCCTGTCCGGGATTGCAGGATATCTTATCGCAGTTCCTTCCACCTGTCCCATCACCGCGTTTATTATCCTGACGCCGGTTATCGAGTTCTTTACCTCAGATGAACGAAAACGGTCACTCCTCATCTATCTTGTCGCCATCGGTTCTGTTCTCGGGGTTGCGTATGTATACCCGACTCCGGTCACCTATACCCTCTTTGATGCATTTGCACCGGATTTCTCTCCGCTCATCTATAACCTGGTTGCAATTCCCCTCTCTTTGATCTTTGTCGGATCAATGATCTGGTATGTCAGGAGGCAGTGTGACTTTGCAGACATCACTCATGAGCAGATTGGATACAAACGGGAAGAAGGGGCCTTTCATCTCCGTGCATGGGCACCGTTTCTGGTGATCCTCCTTGCCATCCCGATCGGGTATCTCCTACTCGGACTCACACATGCAGGGCTGCTCCAGTTTATCATGCTTGCCGGAATGGCAACCGCAGTCGTCACTGCAAAGCAGGAAGTCAGATGGAGTGGCTGGGTCCTTGGAGCGAAACATGGCGGAGTGGTCATCTTTGACATCTGTGGAGCAGGAGCTCTTGGATATATCATTCAGCAGAGTAGTTTTCCGGCGGATGCATCTATCCTGCTCGCAACGTCACTGCCAATATTTCTCTTCCCGTTTGTCCTTGCCGCTCTCATTCAGACTGCCCAAGGGTCCAGGATTGTCACATCATACCTGACCGCCCAGGTCCTTGCAACGACGGTCATCCCCTCCATGTTAAACCCCCTGGCCCTCTTCCTTATGATCATCGGTGGTGCGGGTCTGATCTGTTTCGTAACTGATCCCTATTTCTGGCTCTTACACCGGACAACCGGAGACGATGTTAAAACGGTGTTCAAACGGTATACTCTCCCACAGATTCTCTTTGGTATCGTAACCTATCTGGTAGCCCTGATCATCCAGTTCCTGATGCCGGTCAGGTGACCATCTCTTTTTTCCTTGAAGTATATGAACAAAGAGTCTCAGATGATTTTGCATGTGTTATCACCGGACAATACTCCCGGTCATCTTTGGTCTCCTTGTTGCGACCCTGCTGTGTACAGGGTGTCTGGCAAGTGAGGAATCTCCTGAAGTAGCATATTCTGAAACAGCATCCCCTGAACTCGCCTGGATTACCACATCCATGACTGACGCTCTCACAGGGGAGCGGTTCTCAATAAAAGATCTTGCTGAGCAGGGAAAGCCGGTCATCATCCACAGTTTTGCTGTCTGGTGTCCGGGCTGCTCGATGCAGCTTCTGGAATCTACGAAGCTGCAGACCGCATATCCGGATAAGTACACAGTTGTGGCACTGGATGTTGATCCCAATGAAAATGCGGCAAAAGTGAAGCGTCACCAGGAGTCGAATAACTTCAAGGGGATATTCACCGCTGCTCCGACTGATGTGACCAGAAGCCTTGTCAACGCCTATGGACCGGGATTCATTCAGTCAATCCCCCAGACCATCATCATCTGTGGTAAGACCGCCACCTACCTTGAAGACGGTGTCTTTAGTGCAGATGTCCTGAAGCGGGCACTGGACGAACTCTGCTCATAAATCCATGGATATCACACCAGAAACCTGGGTCATCTCCTTTTTGGCAGGACTTTACACGCCGCTGGGAGCCATGTGTGTACTGCCGCTGTACCCGGGATATTTGGCATTCCTTGCAGGGCGGACAAAGACAGGGGGGAGCAGAACCCTCACCCTTGGCCTGGCCGTAACGGTGGGAGTGCTACTTGCGATGTTCTCATTTGGTCTGCTTTTTATCGCCATTCTCAAAATGTCCACCGGAGATGTCATTGAGATACTCGGGCCGGCCATCTATGGTATCCTTGCGATCATGAGTATTGCCATGATTGCCGGATTTGACATCAGCAGATTCTTCCCCATGATCTCAACTCCGGTTGGAAAGACTCCCTATATCACTGCCGTTCTGTTTGGAGCATTCTTTGGCCTGGTGGCCCTTCCCTGCAACCCCGGCTCGATTATCCTGCTCTTTGCAATATCCGCGACCACTGCAGATTTCATCGCAAATTTTGTTAATTTCGTTCTCTTCGGGATTGGGATGGCAAGCCCGCTTCTGTTCCTTTCAGCCCTGTCTCTTGAAAGGAGCAGGACATGTATCCGGTTCTTTACCACACATCATCTGCTCATTAACCGGATAGCCGGGGTGTTGATGCTGATGGTTGCCCTGTATTACCTGGTCTTTGTGTTCCTGAAAGAGCATATTTGATCACCGGTGATACCGGCGGTAGAGGAGTATTAAAAAGATCAATACTCCTGCAAGGGTAACCATCTGGATAAACCCGGCATCGCTTCCGGGAAGGGCCTGGGTTTGTCGTCTCTCCTTTTTTCCGGCCCAGTCCAGCAGAAAGACGGAGGCAAAGTATGATGCAGCATCACGGCTGCGGATGATGACGCCTGCCTCCCGGTTAAAGCAGGCTGAGTTCTCATTCCAGTTCATGCTTGATATCAGAACCGAATCATCTGCGACCACCCCCTTGGTGTGGACCTTTAAAAGACCGGCCTTCTCCGGGTAGAGGACCTGTGCCTGAAGGGAGATGTTCTCATGTGCGGCAAGGGTTTTCAGGCGGGTAACCATCTCATCATTGTCATTCTCCCCCTCGATGTTGTAATAATATCCATCCAGCAGGATTCTCACATCTACGCCCCGCCGTGCGGCGTCTATTGCTGCTGCGAGAAATGGGTTGGTCCCGTTCTTTGGGTATTCGGTGATGTATGCCTGCTGTATCCATACTCTGCTCCTGCTCTCGTTTATCAAATCTGCTATCAGGATGCTGGTATCAGGAGAGAAGACCGGGGTTACTACTGCTCCGGAAAATGACTGGGGAGAAAACACGGGAGCGTATGGAGTTGTCACCGGCTGATCGGTGATGCCCACCCTGCCCTCTGCGATGTTCACTCCCGGCCCGTCAAAATCACCCCGGAAAACGTCCGTGAAACTGGATGCAAGATCTGCTGAGTCGAGGACCACTCCCCATCCCCGGTTTCCGGCAAACCCGGCATGAGGGAATGAGTGTTCTTTGAAGTTTTCAGTTGTCAGAAACACCCGGCTGTCATCTGCCACGAGATATTTTGCATGGTCATACCGGTACGGGGCATGATCTTCTCCGGTTCCCTCCATGACTCTGACATCCGCACCAGACTCAATCAGATGGTATATGATCGGGAGCTCCTCTGGCGGGATACCTCCGACCGGCCCGCCTTCAAGAAGTACTGATACCGCCACACCCCGCCCAAGAGCATCACAAAGGAGCTGTGTAAGACCGGGGTCTGTGAACTCATAGATATTGAGAAGAATGGACCTCTGTGAGGTACTGATGATCTCTTCCAGAACCTGCCTGGAGCAGTCAGGTGATACAAATCCTCTGCCTGAAATATTGTGAAAGGTCTGTGGGGTGAGTCTGCTTCCCCCGGCCATGAGCACCCGGGTATCCCAGAGCCCGTCAGGCGACCTGATATGTATCTGGCCTTTTCGGGATTTGAAGGTCCCGGGCCATGTTACGGTGTCATAGGTGCAGCCCTGGCTTGTAAGCGTCAGGTCATCCTTCTTATTAGACAGTTGGAACCGGCCCTGGAGAGTTGCCTGGGGAACATGCGGTGAACTGTCAATTATTTCATAGGAAGGATACTGACCCCATACCTGTTTGTACAGTTCACCATTCCGCGCTATGGTACAGGACGCAGACCCGGGATTTGAGGGTGAAAAGGTGATGGTTCCTTCCCCGTCTGATATGATACATGAACCGGGAGGTTGATCCCAGCCAATGGTAATGTATTCATCCTCATCCCCGTTCATCCAGGTATCCGGATAAATTTCCAGGAAATATGGGCCGGCTGATATGGGAGCCACAAGGATGCAGATCAACAGGAGAACGGGGATGGGATACATGGGGATCAGGGTTTATTGGTCATCGGTACATGAACGTACTGCATTGTGATCAGCCGGGATCAGGCATTGGTACTCAAGATTGGGGGCAGTCTGATTGAGCACGCTCCCATGATTATCAGGACCATCAGGGAGAGCGGGAGAAGTATTCTGATAATTCCGGGTGGGGGAGTTTTTGCTGATGCCGTCCGTCAGAAGAACATTTCAGATACCGCAGCGCATTTCATGGCAATTGCCGCAATGGATCAGTATGGATGGCTCCTCTCCTCGTATGGACTGCCGGTGACGAGGTATCCGGTGATACGCGAATTTCCGGCAATTCTCCTCCCCTATGGTCATCTGATGGAGACTGATCCACTTCCTCATTCCTGGGATATCACATCAGATACCATCAGTGCCTCCTATGCCCGTCTGCTATCAGTGCCCCTGGTTATTTTGAAATCACTGGACTACATCCGGGCATCTGACGGGCCGGTCTCTGCACTTACACCAGGTATGGTTACAGGGGATCTTGATCCGGCGTTTGTTCCCTATGTGACGGAGCATCAGGTCCGGGGTTTTATACTCCGGGGTTCTGATCATGCGAGACTTGCCGGCTTTCTCAGGGGTGAGGAGGTTATGGGAACACGCTTTGGCGCTACCATTTAAGGTGTTGATGAATAAACCAGATAAGCAGCTTTTTGGAAGTCTGAATATGAGTATAACAAACTGCACATCATGTAATGGCCCAATGGCAGAAGAGGGCTCTGTAGAGTTCGGCTGCCCGGCATGCGGGGCCACCATACGCCGGTGTTACCGGTGCAGAGAACAGAGCGTTGAGTACATCTGCCCGACCTGCGGCCTTCGGGGACCATGAGATCATGGGAGACGTAGCGCTTATTATCAAAGTGATGCCGGAATCACCCGAGATCAACCGGGACCAGATCGTTGCAGCCATAAAGGAGAAATTCCCCCGTGTTCAGGACATACGGGAAGAGCCCATTGGCTTTGGACTTGTTGCATTAAAAATCGCGCTTGTCGTGCCTGATGCAGAAGGACAAACTGAAGGTATAGAAGAGGCACTCAACTCCATCGAGGGTGTTGAACGTGCAGAGATCGTAGAATCAACTCTTGTTTAAATACAAGAAATTTTTTGTAAAACGTTCAGGGGATAATCCTATTCTTCCCCGTTCTCAAGAGCAGTAAAGACTTCTTTTGTAATTCTCCGGATCTTTTCAACAGACATCTGGAAATTTCGAACTTCAAGCGGCTCTATCCGTATTGGAACCGGATATGCTCCACTCCGGTTAATCCGCACCGGCACACCGATGCACACGTCCCCGATGTTATGAACTTCTGCTTTGATATATGCTGAAACGGTCAGGATTCTATCTTCATTTCCAAGTATTGTCCGGACAAGAGTGCCGATAGCTTCACCTGGTCCCCACACCGTTGCACCTTTTGATGCAATGATTCGCTGACCTGAGCACTTCACCTGAGTCATGATCTCATCGATCGGTACACGGGCGAAACTGGGCAGGTTTGAGATCTGTATACCTCCAATGGTCGTTGCTGACCAGAGTGGCACCATGCTTTCACCATGCTCTCCGATGATACGGGTGTGAACTTCACTGACATGGACTTTAAAGAACGAGGCTATCGCGGATTTGAGTCGCATCGAATCCAGGTGTGTCCCGATTCCAAAGACTTCATTTGACTTCTTTCCTGAGTACTTCAGGGCAACATGAGTCATGATGTCTACCGGATTTGTGATCATGAGTAACAATGCATCCGGTGCGATGATGGCGATCTTTTCAGCGAAATCTTTAACGATCCGTGCATTTTGGAGCGCGAGATCATTTCGTGTCTGATGAGCCTGGCGTGGGACGCCTGCTGTAAAGACAATTACATCCGATCCTTTCAGGTCCTCAATCGAACAGCTCCAGCTGACGCTGCTGTCTGTCCCGGTTGCAGCAAATGAATCGATAAGATCGCGAGCGATACCCTCAAGAATCCCTTCAGAACCAGGTCTGCCATAGAGTTGAACCTCATTCACATACGGGATGCGTGAGATCGAGAGTGCTGCATACTGGCCCACCTTTCCGGTTGCACCAACAATCGCAACTTTTGCCATAAGAATCAGAATATTGGGGACATGTTATCAGTCGATCGGTCATTGCAGCCTTTTCCAAGGGTCTCCTTCTCCACCCCGCAACCCC
>CAZEWE010000104.1:0-9242 GCA_964515765.1 uncultured Methanospirillum sp.
AAAGGTTGAATCTCTTCTGGTTCAGAAAGATCAGTTCATTTACCAACTGGCCCATGACCTCCGGACGCCCCTGACTCCCATGGTTGCCATTCTCCCTCTGGTAAAAGAGGCGATAAGCGATCCGGACTCTCAAAGTCTTCTTGACATGTTTCAGAAAAGTCTGCAATACATGCAGCAGATGGTTGAGAATATCCTGGAGCTTATCAGGTTAAATGGCCATCATTCCATCGATGATTTTGAGGAGATGAACCTGAAAGACCTGATTGATGAGGAGATTTTGGCAAACTCTTTTATGGCCGATGAAAAAGAGCTGAAATTTTTCAATGAAGTTCCTCCGGGTATCGTCCTTTATTTGTCCAGGGTGTATTCGCATCAACTCTTTCGAAATCTCCTCAATAATGCAGTGAAGTTTAATGCTTATAAGGGATCGATCTTTATCCGATACCATGAATCTCCAACCGGGCATGTGATCTCAATTCAGGATACCGGCATCGGAATTCATCCGAATGATATATACCGGATATGGGATGAGTTTTTTATATCCGACGCCTCACGACATGATCCTGAATCTAAAGGTCTTGGACTTTCGATAGTTCGTAAGATTATTGAGCTGCATGGTGGCACCATATTTGCCGAAAGCCCGGGCACCGGAAAAGGGACCACATTCACGATCACGCTCCCGAAAAGACGGGAAAAAGGAAAAAGAGAAAATGGATAAATATTTATGATCGGGTCTCCCTGATCTCTTCCTCCAGTGGAAAAGAAGGGGTTAATAACTCCTTGCAGGCGCAACCATGTTACTCATTCTCATGATCATCCATAAACCCGTCAATCGTCCGCTTTAAGAATTTCCTGACTTTTTCTGACTCGGTAAACCCCTGATCAAGCCGGTCAACAATTGAGGTTATCATCCGGACTCCATCAAGAACAGGCGCCTGGTGTGGTCCATCTATTAAACCAGCACTCATTGATATCAGGGTGAGTGGGTTTTTTATCTCGTCATTTAACGCGGCAAGCTGAGCCATATTCTTATCTATCTGTGCTACTGCTTTCTCCTGCTCCTCAAGGAGCCTCCGTTCATGGGTTATGTCGCGTCCGATACAAAACCTGAGCACGGATGTTTCCATCTCAACAAACCGGATCTGCATGTCAAGAGATATTCGCTCCCCGGCCGGTGTGAAGAACCGGAAGATAAACCTGCTCCCTTCAGGTGTCGGATGACTCCAGTGTTCAATCAGGTTTTTACAGTCATCGTTCTTTTCCATGCACATGGGAAGGCTGGTAAGGGGCACCCCTACTATCTTCTCGGATGTAAGTCCGGTAAGCTCTTCAAATCGTGGATTACACACCAGGATCCCCTCTTCGTCTCCGATGATGATGGGATCCGGGGCAGATTTGAAGAGTGCCTCCCATCTGATATAGACTGCCTCAAGTCGTCTGCTCACCTGGTCCAGGGTTTTTTTCATATCATCTGAAGCGGCATTTTCTCCAGGTTCTGAATTGGTATCCTTCATCATCATGTCGTGTATTTCCCTGTCAGTGTTATCTCATGTGGATGTGCATATCGATAGTTGAATCGGTGTTACGCTCTGATTTACAAATTCTGTTCCTTCTGCTCTGTAAATCTGAAATGATCCGGGGGTATATTCATCTCAAATCTTACTCCCTGACCAGAGATACCATTTTCGACAATGGTAATACCGGTGATAGCCAGGATCTCCCTGATTAAAAACAGACCAAGACCGGTATTTTTCCCATAGCCTCGTAGGAATATCTGTTCTTTCTCCTTATCGGAAATTCCCTGCCCGTCATCTTCAAACACTAAAAGGCAAGCTCCATCAGTTTTGTCTGCATGTAATCTGATGGTGGTGACATGATCCCCGTGGCGGAGAGAATTATCAGCCAGGTTGTAAAAGACCTGGTAGATGAGGGCATCCGCATATACTTCAAGAGATGGTATATCACTCTCTACCTTCAGGTCAAATGATACCTGCCTGACTGCCCGCTCAAATAATTCACGGACATTATGCCATACCGGTTCCTGAATGCCAATCTCCTGGTATGCTTTACTGAAATCGATAAGTTTTCCAATATCCTGAACGGCTTTCTTTTGAAGGGCTAGTATCTCTTTTATTTTGGGATCCTGAGTCTCGCTCTCGGCAAAAAACCGGAATCCGTCAATCACCGTTACTTTATTCCTGATATCATGCCTGGTCAGGGAAGAAAGCAGCATCAGTTTATTAGCCAGTTCTGACTGTTTTTTAATGGCTTCCTTTAAGTCAGTGATATCTCTGATGGTTTCAATTGCTCCGATCATAACCCCTTTTGAATCATAGAGCGGTCCCGCTAATGCCCAATTATACCTGGATTTTCCACCCGTTTCATGATTGATGACTTCTGCAGAATAAATGCCATTCTCTTCCATGACATTGGTGTAGTATGGTGAAATATCCATATCCGGCCTGATTATCTTATCAATGAGCATGGGTCGTTCGTCACCATATACTGCCTGTGAATAAGAGATCATTCCTGTTCTGATCTCCTCTTCAGATTGTCCTGAGAAGATTGTCATGGCTTTATTCCATGCAAGGACATTACCGGAACTATCTATTACAAAGGTGGGATCCGGCAGGCTGTCGAGAATACTGGACAGGAGATTTATCGAATCGGAGAGGGCTTCTTTTTCAAGGGTAAGATTCCAGACCTTGATCTGATCAGAGATATCCTGAACGTTTAAAATGAGGTATGGCTCATGATGTTCATCCATCATGATGGTCAGATCATGCAATGCCGGAAATTCTGATCCATCTCTTCGAATCCGAATTGCCTCACCGGTCATATGCCCTCGTTCGGTTGCTATCCGGATCCAGACCGGGATGTCTTCCTTATAATCCTGATGAATAGGTCCGAAAAATCCGTCTTTTAAAGCCTCTTCATTTGTGCATTCATGCATACGGGCATATGCTTCATTTACAATATGAGGGGCCTCTAATGGTCCGGCCATGATACCGGCCTGAGTGTTTCTGACAATATCTGCAAGCCGGTGGATCTCCTCATGCATCCGGGTCTCAACAGTGACATCACGGATTTGAATGAGATCCATGGGGACGTCATCCAGAATGATCCTGACCTGTCGAATATTCAGGTTACGGGCTCCCCTGCCATGTATCTCAATTCTCTGGTCCCATTCGCCTTCATCAATTCCTTTTTTGCCTAAGATATTCCGGATGGTCTCATTCCGGAAAGATCCTGACTTGTCTTCGGGTTTTTCATCCCATCCGAACAGGGAATATGCAGCAGGATTTGCATGGACAACTCCATCATCACTCCAGAGTATTATGGCATCAGACGCATTTGAAAACAGAGAAAAATATCTCTTTTCAGACAACTCAAGTGATCTGATACTATTCCTGATGGATTCAACCATCTGTGATACTGCATCGGTGATCCGGTTTATTTCAAGGTGTCTCGAAGGCCTGATAGGGTGGTTCAGATTCCCTTTCGAAATTTCATCAAGGTCTTCAAGCAGGGTATCGACAGGTGAGAAGATGAACCGTGAGAGCAGGTAGGCAAGAATAAATGCCAGCACTATTGAGATGAAAAGCAGGGAGAGAGCCAGTGAGAGCAGATGTCCCTTTTCCTGCTGGTAATTCTTCGTGGAGAAGACCATCTTTGCCACATGATCGATATATGCAGAAGCCGGACTTTCGTTATCGCCGCTGTCAATGAAAAAGAATCTGGTCAGGGTCTGGTTTTTTTCATCAACAAAGTCACGGCTTGTCTGTGATGTATATATCTCCTGTGCAACCTGTGCATCTACAGAATCAGCAGGTACCGGTACCTCATCCAAATGACTGATGATCATCCCGGTACTTCCTATCAGGTCAAGGGCCAGAACCTGGGGGTGCTGATTGAGAACCTGGGTGACCAGCGTGTTATATGAGAGCTCATTTCGTTCGGCAGAATAGTCGTCGTATATTCTGTACGTCGTCTCAATGAGGTACTGATGGTCAGGGGTCGGCTGGTATGCAAATATTCTCCAGGGGTTATCGGTATCAAACCCCCGGACCGCCCGATCAAGCCGGAAGCTGTCGTTCATCCGCATATCGGTTATGGTCTGATAAAATGGCCCCCAGTTACTAAAGTCAAGGTTCAGATCTTTCTTATTTGTCGCAAACTCTGCGACACCGGATGCATTAATCAGCATGACATCAATCCGGTCCCGGTATTCCGGATCAGCCCTGCTCAAAACCTCTTCAAAATTTATCGCAGAAGGAGTACGGGATGATCGTTCATACTCCTCCAGGACTAATTGAGTAACTGCAACCAGGGGTTTTTTATATGTCGCTTCCCAGAGCATCTGTCCCTTGGTAATCCGGTCAGAAGCACTCTTTAACAAGAGTTCTGTCTGGTTCAGGTCCTGGTGAAATCGGTCATCAATCTGCCGTGATGTCTCATTGTAATAATAACCGGTGATGGATATCAGGGAGATAAGAATGATGATGATAAATAAGGCCATCAGACTTCGTTTTAGCGAAATCCCTGAACGAGATGGAATTTTCGGTATCATATATTATAATATTGGTTTTGCCAGTGTCCGGGAGATACTAACTATCCAGAGTTCAATCGATGCATGTACACTTCTCACTTGTTGATGTTCGTTCATAAAATATGTGGTCTCTTTTTAAGCAGTCATGATATCCGGCTGACGATCAGATATACAACAAGGAGTGCAGCCAGGACTCCGATGATAATGATGGGAATGTGTCGTTCATATGAGCTCGGTTCTCCTGTTTTCATGGTTACCTGGAACTCTGAGAACTCCTCTGAAAGATGAGATATCTGTTCTCTTACCGGAATTAACCGGGTATCTATATCCGGCTCGTTCCTGGTTCCTGATGCCAGGGTATCTGCCATTTTTGAAAGACCTTTATGAACGGAAGTAAGTTCAGACCTCAGGTATGAGATCTCATCATCTTTCATGGCAAGCAGCTTTGAAAGAGCCTTGATCTCCTGCCTCAGATGATCAATTTCATTCCCATTTCGCTCAGCTGTTACTGCATGAACCAGTTTGGACACTGCCTCCTGGCGGGTGACCCCCGATTTTACTGTCTCTTCATCAATGAATGCAAGGATCTCTTCCGGCAGTCTTTTTTCAATCTTATCAATCCCCATATTGTCCCTCCATCGTCATGCCTCTCACAATCTGACTCCGTTTTTCACGAGATTTCTGTTCCAGATTCCCCGGTTTTCTATGAGCCATTCCTGTGCCTGCATCTGATCCCTGTTCTCTTTGCTGACCCTGACATAGGATCCATCGGCCTGCAGAATCCTGGTCTTCACGGTATCATGAAGATGAACCGGAAGGATGGTATTGATTACCTCATCCCGGATACCTGGATCAAGGATGGGGTAGAGGACTTCAATCCGACGTTTCAGATTTCGTGGCATAAGGTCAGAACTCCCCATCAGAACAAGGGGATCCCCGCCATTATGGAAGTGATAGATCCTCGTGTGTTCAAGAAATCTCCCTACAATGGTCGTGACGGTGATATTATCCGATATTCCTTCAATGCCGGGACGAAGACAACAGATACCCCTGACCTGCAGATGTATCACAACACCTTCCTGTGATGCCCGGTAGAGTGCACGGATGACACCTGCATCCTGAAGAGCATTTAATTTAAAAGTAATCCTGCCATCGCCATGTGACTTTTGCCGCTCTATCTCCCGCTCAATAAGCCCAATTATCCCTTTTTTAATCCCGCCTGGAGCCACAAGCAGATGATGGTAGGCACTGAATTGTGAATAACCGGTCAGGACATTAAACAGGTGGGACACATCTGATGATATCTCTTCGTTGGCGGTAAAAAGTCCGATGTCAGTGTAAATTTTTGCGGTAACGGCATTGTAGTTCCCTGAGCTCATATGCACATACCTGACAATTCCGGTCTTCTCCTTTCTGACAACGAGACAGAGTTTTGCATGGACCTTCAGCCCCATAATGCCGAATACCACATGAGCACCGGCCCGTTCAAGTGCCCGTGCCCACCCGATATTATTCTCTTCATCAAACCTGGCTTTGAGTTCAACCAGAACAGAAACTGCTTTTCCATGTTCACGGGCATCAAGCAGTGCCTGCACGATTGGAGAGTTTGTTCCGGTCCGGTACAGGGTCATCTTGATCGCCAGGACATCTGGATCATGTGCTGCGGCCTCTAAAAACTCAATCACCGGTTGAAAACTCTCATAGGGATTGAAGAGGATAATGTCCCGCTGCCCGATGGCATGAAAGATATCAGGATCCCGGTCCAGACGGTCAGGCACTGACGGAGCATAGGGAGTATCTTTCAAATCCGGACGGTCCAGGTTCATCATACAGAAGAGATCTGCAAGGCCGACCGGTCCCCTGACCCGGTAGAACATATGGGGATATTTCGCAAGTTTTGCCCCCATCATATCCACGATGGCCGGAATCATGTCCTCCGCTACCTCTATCCTGACCGGAGTTCCGATCCATCGCTTGCTAATCGACTGTTCAACAGCACTCAAAAGATCGTCCGCTTCATCCTCTTCAATCTCGATATCTGCATCACGGGTGACCCTGAACGGGTATGCAGCGACTATCTCCATACCAGGAAAGAGGAGATCAAGATTGTCTGCAATGAGTTCTTCAAGGAAGATAAACTCCTGTCTGCCGGAAAGATCCTTCCTGGCTGGATCTGTAGCAAGCTCTATCAATCGGGGGAATAGTTTGTTCGGGATTTTTATCCTTGCAAATAACTCTTCATGAGATCCCGGTCTTCGGAGGATCACTGCAAGATTGAGTGCAAGATTTGAGATAAATGGAAATGGGTGGGATTTGTCAAAGGCGAGCGGAGTCAGAACCGGAAATATCTCGCGGAAGAAGTACTTCCGAAGTTGTTTCCGCTTCGTATCATCAAGGGTGGATCGGGTATGAATAATAATTCCTGCTTTTTGCAATGCCGGTATGATATCTTCCAACCATACCCGTGTCTGTTCTTTTAAGAGGGGAACCAGGTCACTATTTATTCGTTCCAGTTGTTCCATCGTGGTCAGGCCATCGGGAGGTAACTTTATTACTCCTTCTGCCAGCTGATGGTGCAGGCCGGATACCCGGACCATGAAGAATTCATCAAGATTATTGGAGAATATTGCCAGGAATTTAATCCGTTCCAGAAGTGGATGTGATGGATCCTTTGCTTCATCAAGAACATGCTGGTTAAACCGTATCCATGAGAGTTCCCGATTGATATAGAGTGCCGGATCAGATAATAATGAACATGCCCGATCCTGGTAATTGTCCAGAGCCCCTTCCGACTGATCCATTATACATGAATTCTATCAGGATATGATAAAGGTTGAGTCATGGAAAGAGAAGTCCTGGTATTATCTGGAGATCCACGGGACCTCTTGATACCTCCATCGTCCAAAACAGGTATATTCTCCAGTGCATAAGAGAGATGTATGGACGCTACATTCAAACAGGATTTTCTTGACCGGTGGAACCATTATTTTCCTGAAGAGCCGTTACCGATAACCTTTGAATTGTCTTCTGATACCCGGAATATTCAGATGGCACGGTCATCAGAGGGATGGAGATGTTTTGTCTGTGACCTGACCAAAGTCAGGAATGGAACCGCTCTTGCCTTTGATGCAAACTCTATCCCCTGCAGGGGCGGAAAGCGGTACTGTGGATATGAACCGGAGACGTTTCCTGATTTCCGGTACTTTCTTTCGTATGGCATTGAGGGGAAGCTTGAGGGTGAGCGGTATAAGAAGACCCCTGAACTGGTTGATGAATGGCAGAAAGATATCCATGTTATTCCATCCACCGGAAAATATCTGATCTTCAAACGATGGGATCTTCTTGATGAGGAGGACAATCCTGATGTGGTCATCTTTTTTACGAGAGGTGAGGCACTTTCAGGACTCTTTACTCTTGCAAACTTTGATCGTGCCGACCCATTCGGGGTTATCATGCCGATGGGGGCAGGATGTTCATCACTTGTTCATTATCCCTGGCATGAAGGACAGTCTGCTGATCCAAAAGCAGTGGTTGGCATGATGGATCCTTCTGCCCGGCCCTGTGTCCCGCTGGATAGCATGACATGTGCAGTCCCGATGAAGAAATTTACCCGGATGGTCAGGGACATGGATGAGAGTTTTCTCATCACTCCGACCTGGGATAAGGTGAAGAAGAAGATGCATCAGAGTCAGCAGAAATACCGGACCGTGTAAATACCCCAAAAAATATAGGTATACGTGCAGATATTCCACGTATGAATCATCTGGTGCTGCTCACCCTCATCCTTATCCTCATTTCCGGTCTCACCGTTCCGCTCACTGCTGATACCCTGTCCGGTCAGGGTGATTACCTGTCCCTATGTCTTTCATTCAGGGAAGCCGTGGTGGATACTCTGACCGATATTGATGAGCAGGCAGCAGCTCTCTCCCTCCGGCTTGCAGATCCGGATATTCGTGATGAAGATATCAGACCTCTCCTGGAATCCCTGATTGATGCAAATCCATCCGTCGATTCTGTTGCCCTGGTCTCACCTGATGGGAGAATAACTCACATCTCACCAAATTCCTATGAATCTCTGACCGGAACAGAGGTCTCATCAAGACTTCCTCGTGATGACCAGATACGACCATATATCTCCAACCAATCCGCCTACACATTGCCAACCGGGCTGAATCAGACCGATAATCCAGGTCGGGATCTTGTGTGGCCGGTTCGGACAATACAGGGAATTGGATCTCTTGTGATTCATATACATGACACGAATTTCGGATACATGGTCGCAAAAAAAGCGGGTTTAAACCCGGATGTATTTGCCGTGCTCATGGATCTGGATGGGAATGTCCTCTGGTCTTCTGACTATGATGAACTGAATTCAGTCCCGCCGGAGAATGTACTGACCGAATTTCCAACATTCCGTGAGGTGAAAGACCTTGTCAGGTATGCCTGGACAGGAAGAACAGTATATGATGTATGGAACAGCAAGGGTATTGTCAGGACCGGGGCATGGTCAGCAGCTTTGGTGTATGATCAGGTGTACCGGGTCTTTGTTGCCGGCTGATTCACTTATGAGTCCTGATAATAGAAATAGCATGATAACCATAGTGATATAGAATGGCCGGTAAGAGAATCCCCTATGGCATAAGTAATTACCAGACCATTGCCAGAGAGGGATATCTGTACGTTGATAAAACAA
>CAZEWE010000105.1:0-9178 GCA_964515765.1 uncultured Methanospirillum sp.
TGACTGAACTCCTGCTTTGAAATATCTCCCTCCTTATACATCTTCACAATTTTATCAAGTTCCTGAATTCGTTCCTGAAGATTTGCTTCACGAGGATTTATGGGAGTTTTTTCACCCTCTTTTGCTTCGATCTGAGGAGTCATGACCATTAATAGCGCTCCAAGACCGATGAGAATCCAGGCTATAGGAATAGAGAGCTCGGTATTCTGCATCATCTGGGCCATTACCGGGTCCATCTGTCCGCCCATTGATGGTGTAAGCCCTCCGGAGAGAAGCATCTGAACCGCATATCCTATTGTGGTCGCAGAATATGCATCATATGCCAGAAGAAGAAATGCAAGTCCCCCAGTCAGGTATAATAATTTGATTTTTTCGGCATATATGAGAAAGCCAGCTGCGAGCGCAAGAACGATGTACAGGTATCCTGATGGAGTCGGGCAATAGAGGCACGTCACTCTCCCGATCATTGGAAGCTCAACGTACATCGCAATCCCACCAATCAAAAGGGCTATTGCACCTATATATCCGATAAGTTTCTGAATGACTCCGGTTGCGTTGGTAATATCGATCTCTTCATTCAGGTTCATGATTCTGCCTTGTAAGGAATATTCATTCAGGGCAATTTAAAGGATCGGTAATTGATATCTAACGTCAGCACGCAATTCTCTGCATACATCTTATGAGCCCTACGTATATTATCGGCCATCGGCAACCGGATACAGACAGCATTGCCAGTTCTGTTGCGTATGCGTCATTGCTTAATCAAATCCATCCAGGCACATTCATACCTGCACGATGCGGTGACCTGAATGCAGAGACACAATATGCCTTATCCATTGCAGGAATTGAATCACCCGCTCTGATTGAAAATGTTGAGCCATCTGTTGGGGATATTCCGTTTTTATATACTCAAAAAGCGCCCATGAATATTCCGGCTATTGATGTGGCATCACTGATGGATCAGTATGATATCAGAAATATTCCTATTGTAGATAGCGAGAACCGGTTTTTGGGTCTTGTCAGTGAACACGGCCTGGCACGGTCTTATGTCAGTCCGAATGCAAGTCTCCCGTTGAAAGTAGGACCCATTAAACTAGAAGCACTCGCCAGAATCCTGCAGGCGGAGATAATCCATGCCGCACATGATGAGATTCATGGCAATGCTTCAATAGTAATTGATGCGCTTCATATCTCTCTTGCACGGCTTGGTCCTGATGATGTTGCGATCATCGGTGATAATGAACCTGCTCAGATTGCACTTGTGGCGGAAGGAATTTGCGCACTCATCATTGCCGAAGGGGCACACCTGGGAGAACGGGTCAGAGAGAGTGCAAAAACCCTCGAGGTCTCCCTTCTGAAGACTACCCTGGATGCGTTCAGTGTTGGAAGGCTGCTGCACCTCTCCGGCCCGGTTGAAACTATCATGGCAACTGATGCAGAGACTTTGCACCGCGATGATCTCCTCTCAACAGCCGCCCAGATAGTCTCGAACTCACCATATCGGACTGCCTGTGTTACTGATGAAGATGGTCATTTCATCGGGATGCTCTCTCGAAACTCATTTTTGGAAGACGTTCATAAATCGGTGATCCTGGTTGATCATAATGAATATGCCCAGGCGGTTGAAGGTATTGAGACTGCAGAGATCATAGAGATTATTGATCATCACCGACTTGGAACGATTGCAACGCTTCAGCCAATCAGGTTCAGAAATGAACCGGTGGGTTCGACCTCTACGATAATCACCATGCGGTTCAGGGAAGAACAGGTGGTACCGGACAAAGCCATTGCAACAATGCTCCTTGCCGGTATCCTGTCTGATACTCTTGTTTTGAAGATGTCTACAACGACTGACCGTGACCGGGAAGCGGTTACCTATCTCTCCGGGATTGCCCTGATTGAACCTGAAGAATTCGGAAGTGAACTCATTAATAAAGGAATGAACCTTGATGGTGTTCCAATCGAAGAACTCATTGTCAGAGATATCAAGGATTTCACCCTGCAGGACCGGACTGTATCTATTGCACAGATTATGACGGGATCACGTGAATTTGCTGATTCGAACACGAAAAATATTCAGGGTGCCTTAACTCACTACCAGACAAACCATGGGTATGATATCAGTATTGTCCTGGTAACAGACGTTATCGGCCAGAGAAGTTTTCTGTTTGCCGCTGGCGACCATGGCCTATTGGCAAAACTCAGCTACCATGATCAGCCGGTTATCCTTGAAGGGGTTATGTCCCGGAAAAAGGATTTCTTCCCTTCATTTGGACAACGGTTCAGGCAGGTTATGCAGAGCTGAAAACTATCTTTTTTTCCAGGACTCTGCTGCTTTTACTATCGTATCTGAAAATCGTTTGGAGAACCAGCCGTGGGTATAGCAACCGACTGTTTCATGAACGAACATCCCATCGCGACCATTCTGGATTCCCTTTCCCCTGGTCAGGCTGATGGCATACTGTGCGTCTCTGTCCGGAGTGACAAATGAGTAATGAAACTCATGTCCTCGTACCTCAATACCCTCAAGTGTGAGTGATGTGCCCCCGGTTGTTTTCCCTTCGCTATATCCTAATGCCTGAAACCGCTGTGCCATCTCGGCCTGGCCTGGAAGTACTCCTGCCCAGCGATATGTTTGCTCCCCGGCAAGTCCTTCGGTGAGGTATAAGAGCCCCCCGCATTCCCCATAGACAGGAAGCCCGTTATCACAGGCAGCACGAATTTCATCACGTGCCGGGCTGGTTTCAAGCAGATCAGCATGAAGCTCTGGATACCCTCCTCCTAAATAGAGGGCATCCACTTCAGGCAGATGGTCCTGTATCGGGCTGAAATATGTGAGTTTTGCACCAGAACGTTTCAGCATTTCGAGGTTATGCTGATAGTAAAAACAAAATGCAGGGTCGCGGGCAACCCCGATTGTTACCCGGCAGGATGGTTTATCCTGCTCGCTTTCTTTTGTTTGTGTGATAAGCGGGGGGGCAGAGGATGCAAGCGTGATGATCTCCGGAATATCACAGGAATCCTCTATGAGTGATACTGGTTCTTCCGTCGTCGTTTCATCACCCATAACCAGTCCCAGGTGACGGCTCTCTGTATGAAATGAGGGGTCTTTTGGCACAAATCCGAATTGTGGTATCTGTGCTCCAATTTTGAGTAGTTCTGTATGGCGGGGACTTCCAACCTTGTTGAGAATGACTCCCGCAAGAGTAGAATCTGGCTCGTAATTCTTAAAGCCTGATGCTATGGCGTGAACACTGTTAGCCATACCATACACCGGGATTACCAGGAGTAGAGGGGCTTTGAGGAGCCTTGCGATATGCGCAGTGCTTCCGTATGTTGTGTCCATGCCGTCATACATCCCCATGACTCCCTCAATGACAGCGATGTCTGCACCAGCACAACCGGAATAAAACGAATCAATCACCCCATCTTCTCCGGCCATTACAACATCCAGGTTTCGTGAAACTCTGCCACAGATCCTGGTATGATGACTGGGATCGATAAAATCAGGTCCGATTTTATATGGCTGCACAACAAGCCCGCGTTTTTTAAGTGCTGCCATCAGACCCCGGGTGACCGTTGTCTTTCCGCAACCGCTCTGGATTCCAGCGATAACAACCCGGGGAATATTAAACCGGATATCCTCTCCGTCCTGGTATTCCTGCATAGTCCTCCTAAAAGAAATCAGAGAGGGTGGTCCGGGTTGGATCCACGTCTGACCAGCTCCAACCGATGGGTTCGAGAATGCGGGATATTGGTGATTTGATGGTCTTTTCTAACATGAGTTCAAGGTCCGGAGTGAATGCATTTGGAACCTGATCGCCGTATTCAAAACAGAGAACATCAGTCTTTGGATAGCCACCGTTCACAGATTTTATATATATCCTCTTTGGTTTGCTGCCCTTGCCAAAGTTGGTTCCCAGGTGAGTATTCGAATAAGTAGATCCCCTGACATGTGCATCATCCGTTCCATAGTCTTTGAGTTCTTTTCCCAGTCCTCCGGGTATTCCAATCTCATCAAGGGAGTACCCTCCTGAACGGTAGGTTCTGATGATATCACCAAGGTATTTTTTTATCTCCGGTAAGTCCGCTCCCAGTAATATCTTATTCATGACCTCTTTCATGACCTTCCTGGTAAGCAGAGGAGAGTCTGATCGTTTTGCTTCAAAACCGACCATATCTGTCTCATCAACAGATTTTCCTTCTTTCCAGATGAGGTTCCCTGCATATCGTTTCTTCTTTCCTCCCTGGAAGAACCGGCGATAGACTTTTTCAAATTTTATTGAGAAGTAATGTTTTTCAGCGTGTAACACATCACGGGCAAATGTGTTGTAACTCTCATTTAAAACCGCTTCAATCTCTCTGGCTTTGATAATGGTCTCTTCAAGAGAAATTGAAGGTATCTGAATCATACAGGAGTCGGTATCTCCGTAAATGACACTATATCCCAAATTTTCAATGGTATTCCGGGTGTGTTCGATAATTGCCCTGCCCACTGAAGTGACCGCAGATCCAATTTCCCGGTCATACAGCCTGAATCGTGAATAACCGCTCACTCCATAGTAGGTGTTCATGATGACCTTGATGACATTCTGCTGCATGTCAAAGAGCTGGTATTCCTGGGAGCCAAAGGGGTATTCGTTCCGTTTGTTCTTTTTCAGATCCCGTTCCTGCAAGAGCTCACTGATGATGCTCCGGGTAAGCCCATCAGGTTTTGATCGGAATTTTATCCCATTCGGTGCGGTGAGATCGCCATTTGGATCTTTTGTCTCTGGTGAGGCGTTGATGGTCATCATCGCCATCGGGTACAGGGATTTCAGATCAAGGACAACCACGTTCTCCCTGATACCGGAACTTGGTTCAAAAACAGTCGCACCTTCGAATTCATCACCCGGACTATAGCCTTTCGATGGGAGGATGAATTTTCCATGTGCCTTACGGAGGATATAGATGTCAATGACATTTGAGGAGTTCAGAGTCCTGTCAAGAGGACACCCGACATATTTTGCAATCTCCTGGTAAAACTCGATGATGTTGTTCTTCTGGTTTATCTTTACACAGAGCTCCACATCTTTGAAGTTATACTCAACCAGTTCATGGGGGGCATCATTCCACATCCGTGCGGTCATACCCGGCTGGTAATGAAATGCCTTGACATCACCAACTTCGCGCTCTCCGACTGCGTCCAGACGATATGAGTCCAGCTTGGATGACTGCATTTTTTTATACGCGGCAAGAAGGTCAAAATCAACCCTGCCCCTGACTCCGGAACGCTCGCTCATCCCTGGTAGTCGGGCAAGGCTGTCTGACGGGAGGTTCAGAACCCTGATTCTGCCAAAAATGAATGGGAGATCGAAATCGGTAAAGTTCCATCCGGAAAGGATATCCGGGTTATTCTGCCTGATGTATGCAGAAAATTCTTTAAGAAGTGTTCTTTCATCATCGAAAACCCGGATGGTATGAACATTACTCCAGAAACATCCGTTTGGAAGCGTATTACTGCATAGATTCTCTATTTGAATTGATTTTTCCACATTCTGGAGAAGAAATGTTGTGTAGTGGTCATCAAATGAGTCCCAGGCAGTAATGCAGATGATACGGTCACGGTCAGGGTTTGGAAGGCCTCCCTTATCGTCTTCACACTCAATGTCAAGGAGACAGTATCTGGACGGGGCATGAACTTCGGCTGGTTTTACACTGGTATACGGGACGATACTCGAACCAGACGGGACAATGATGCCTCCGGTAATACCTGCATCTATAAGATACCGGGTAGCAAAGGGAATGTCTGCTTCAAAATGGGTGTAATTTCCTCTCACATCCCTGACATCGGTGGGCCTTCGGGTGTACAGCCTGCGAAGTTCCTCACCGTGAATGGATATGTACGGGGCACTGTCAACCTTTATGACCTGGTCAGGGTGGTTCCGGGCAACTTGTGATGCGAGGATGTACATATACGGGAAAAATCCGGTAACCTGGATCTCCTTCAGGTCACCGGTTTCAGTCCGGCCAAAAATGTGGATTATCGGCCCGTCTATGGCGGTTGAATATTCAACCTGATTGATGCTCAGGTGGATACTCCCATCATGGGTTCTTTCGTTTCCGATCGGAGATGCATCTAATTTAGATATAGACTGCTCCCCATCAGATGTCACAGGTGATCCTCCGGTAAAGGTCAGTAACATAAGAAGCTGCATTCTGGAAGTGATGTAATTCCCAGGGATCTAGCTCAGGTTCATGTATTGCAAGTATTCCCTCTCTCCCAATGGTAACAGGAACACCTAAAGAGCACCCGGTAACACCTAATTCTCCTTCAAGAATGGCAGAACATACGAGGTTTGTTTGTGCATCAGTGATTATTGATTCAACCAGGTGCCATATGTGGTGTACCGGAGCATATTCAGTTGCGCCCTTTCCTTTTATGATCTCCATACTGGCGTTCCGGAGGGTTGCAAGTATCTCCTCTCTTGTCTGGAGATCCACCTCAAGACCGGTCATGCTGAATACCGGTACCTGGTGTTCACCGTGTTCTCCAAGGATAATTCCATCATCTCCGATGGATCGAAGAGTGAGTTCGTATTGAAATCGTGCACTGTCCAGCTGGCCGCCAAATCCGATGATTCGGTTCTTCGGTATTCCAAGTGATTTCCAGAGGTAGTATGTCAGGATATCTGCCGGGTTGGTTATCACGATTATAATCCCTTTATAGTCAGGGATAAGCGCTGCAAGTTCTGATGCAACCGGAACATTGCAGTCCAGTAATGCAGCTCTTGTTTTGATATTCGGATTTCGTGGTAGACCGGCTGTGTAGAGAATGATGTCACATGCGGCAATATCCTGCGGATTAATAGAAATTGATACCGGACATCGCATATGTTCGATGTCAAGTCGTTGTGCCTCGAGGAGTGCCTGATTACAATCATACAATACAAGATGATTAAAAAGGCCACTGGATACGGCACGGGCTGCAACTCCGCCTCCAATACGCCCGGTACCGAATACTGCAAGGCTGGTCATCCCATACTCGTAGGAACGAAGAATAGATAATTACCATCATCACCATCTCTCTCATCATGTTGAGACTGAAACAGGAACCTGTACATATCGCAGGTGTACCAGTCAGAAATCACCTGTTTCTCGCAGCAGGGGTGCTAGGGACCTGCGCTTCTTCTCTATCACGGATGTTACGACAGGGTGCGGGAGCAGTTGTGACAAAATCCATAGGTCCAGAGCCGCGGTATGGACATGCGGGACCATGTGTTGTTGTTCTGGAAGACGGGGTCATGAATGCGATGGGTCTTCCAAATCCTTCAAAGGAATTTGTACAGGAATTCTCCTTATTAGACGGTGAACCGGTCATTGTGAGTATATTTGGGGGTAATCCTGAGGAATTTCACGAGGTGGCGGGTTGGTTTGCAGAGAAAGCACAGGCTTTTGAACTCAATGTGAGTTGTCCGCATGCAGCCGGATTTGGTGCCCAGATAGGGACAAATCCTGAAATGGTGAAGGCATGTACTGAGGCAGTAAAAGAATGGAAAAAACCTGTATGGGTGAAACTGACTCCGAACGTTACTGATATTACTGCGATTGGCAGGGCAGCTGAGGAAGGTGGTGCAGATGCGATCGTTGCTATCAATACTGTTCGGGCCATGCGAATTTCAACCGGACTGCGACGGCCGGTTTTAGGGAATGCATATGGAGGTCTTTCCGGAAAGGCAATTTTTCCGATAGCGGTCCGATGTGTCTATGAATTATATGAAGCCTGTTCAATTCCCATCATTGGCTGTGGGGGCGTCTCATGTACAGAGGATGTCATTGAGATGATGATGGCCGGGGCACAGGGTGTTGAGATAGGAAGTGCTGTTGTTCAGGACCCAGAAATTTTCAGGCATATTCGTGATGAATTATATGCCCCGGATGGAATTTCAGCTCGTGAGATTGTGGGGTGTGCCCATGTCTGATGGTCTTCCGGTTCCGGTGACTATCACCCGCGTTGTGCAGGAGAGTCCTGGTGTTACCACGATTTTTTTCGATAAGGTTTTCACCTCCAATCCAGGGCAGTTTGTCATGGTCTGGGCTGTGGGCACCGATGAGGTTCCTATGGCCTTGTCATATCCCAACGCGGTCACCGTTCAGCGCGTAGGGGAAGCTACATCGGTTTTAGTTACGATGAAACCTGGTGATAAACTTGGAATCCGTGGTCCTTTTGGGAATGGATTTTCGATTCAGGGGAAAATTTTAGCAATCGCCGGAGGGGTTGGTACTGCTCCTCTTCTCAGGATTGGGCTTGAGTATCAGGATGTTACATTCCTTCTCGGTGCCAGGACAGCAGGGGAACTGATATTCCATGGTATTCTCAAATCTGCCTGTGATGTCAGGGTTGCGACCGATGATGGATCCGCCGGATATCATGGGTATGTTGCGGGTTTGCTCGATGAAATCAACCTTGATGATTATGATACAATCGTAGTCTGCGGTCCAGACCCGATGATGCGTTCTGTCTTGTCTGTTCTTGAAAATCAAAATGCCCTTGAAAAGTCGCAGTTCAGCATGCATCGGTATATGAAATGCGGTGTGGGATTATGTGGGTCATGTTGTATTGATCCGGATGGTGTATGCGTCTGTAAAGACGGTCCGGTTTTCAAGGGCCAAATGCTCCTTAAGAGCGAACTGGGAAAATATCATAGAAATGCAGCCGGTTTAAAAGAATTCTAATGATTAGAATTTTTTTCTCAACATTTTTATTTATTAAGGTTTGAAAAAAGCATATCTTCAAACCAAAAATGTTTAAATATTACTCCGATGCTTTATATCTCCGAAATCTGTCAATTAATTATTAATTACGAATAAGAAACCTTATACGTTCACTGATACAAAAGGAGTATGTAATACCACAAAGAGAGGTATGGTGTAATCTACACCAAGCTGATATGTTAGTATTCATGTCTGCTACTCCTCGCATCAACACTCCGCCATACCTTCTTTGTTGGTCTTTTTTAGAAAATTTTCAGGATTAGTTACACGGCTTTGTGATTTCCGGATGTCTTTTTGTCTTGTCAGATTCATTTCGGCAACTACATATACTCATGACTACAACTTTGTTATCCCACACGCTTCCTGAACCATCAGGAGCAAGCGGCCGGGGAATGTCTGTTCGAGAAGGGCAATACAAAAGTAT
>CAZEWE010000106.1:0-9151 GCA_964515765.1 uncultured Methanospirillum sp.
CGGCCCCGGACACTTGGGTCACCAGGGTTAAATGCGAGCACAATTGCTGCGTCAACGTCACTGTTCTTGATTGCTTCGATGTTCTCAGGTCCGATGGAACCGTTGATTGAGTTGTAGACTGCACGGTCTGCAATACCTGCATCGGTAACATACTTACATGCATGTGCAAGTGCGGACGGTGCAGAGGAGTCCATCAGGAATGGGAACTGATCATCGATGTTACAGAACCAGTCGATGTAGCTCTCGAAGGCTTCTCCGAATTCAGCAATGATCTGACAGAAGTACCAGTGACCGGTTGCGTCGTAGAGTTCAAGACAACGGTTCCAGAGTGCTTCTGCTTTTGCTTTGTCAATCTTTCCAGTGTGCTCATCGAGCACGGTCTCGTGCTTGTTGTAGAATATCGATGCACCGAGGACACGTGGATATTCTCCCGGCTGTCCTCCGATCTTGTATCCATTGAAATCAAGGACCGTCTGTTCCTTTTCAAACATGAACATGGCTTATCACCTCTTATTTTGCGAGTATCTCGAGCAGTTTCGGAAGTAATTCCGTAATAATTATGTATGACATAAGTCCGGCTACGATACCGTAGAGTATACCAATATCGCGTCCGACTTTCCGGCCGACACGCTGGGCCATCTCACCCTCGACAAATTCGAGCTTGGTTTCGATAGCGTCCAGCTTAGCCTCGATCTCAAGGAACTGCGGATTTGCAGTTGCAGACGCGGCTGCTCCACCGCCTCCACCTTCTTCCTTGATCTCGACAACCATTGGTCCACCAGGGAAAACTCCGGGATCCCGTGCTTTCAGCTCATTCATTTTTGCTGAAATTGCTCCGATATCCTCAGACTCCATGATGTCAACGATCTCGACCTGTTCCTGGAACCTCTTGATGTGATCTCCGGTGAGATTCTCGATGAACGGAATTGCTCCTTTTGATCCGACGATTTTACCGCCGTCGACACCGTTCTGGTGAAGGGCGATTAAGCTCTGTCCGGAAAGGTGACCCTTGACTTCTGTACCACAGGTTATGACAAACCGGATATTCGGATTGGAGATGACATTTGCAATGACTTTCTCCAGACCAAGGTTTTCAGTTTTACAGGATCCAGCGATTGCTGCACCTGCACTGCAGATTGCACCCTCGTCAAGGTGGGAACCCATGGTAACTACTGCAATCGGGCTCTTTGAGTCACCGGTGTGGAAGTCACCCTGGACAATTGGCCATCCGGATGCGGCCTCTCCCTTGTCTGCCATCAGACTCCTCCCATCAGAATTACGGGTACAACCAGGATCATTGCAAATGCAAGACCAATTGCAAACCCAATGATACCTGAACCCATGATACCGGATTCGAGTTTGTTGGTACGTGCAAGGATCTGACCCTTGTATTTCATGTCAGCCACCATGGCATCGATTGCTGCCATGCGTATTGGACCTGACTTCTTCTCATCTGACACTTAGCTCACCCCGTGTCCTACAAGCAGGAGTCCAACAATCACGAACGAGACGATAAGACCGATCATAAGTCCTTCGACTTTACCACCGTAGACACCGGCAGCGTACTTGTCGTAAAAACCAATATCGGTAATCATCCGCTGGACTGTTTTCATCCGTGCATGAATCAGAGCGACTTCGGCAGACATTGGTCTGACTTCGCCACCCTCTTCTGCTGCTCCGCCACTCTCATCCTTGATCTCAACGATCATGGCTTCTGCGTCGAATGCACCTGGATCGCGGGCAGTCAGTTCCTTGATTTTTGCTGAGATCGCTCCGATGTCTTCGGATTCCATGATGTCGACAATCTCGACCTGTTCCTGGAACCGCTTCATGTTGTCAGCGGAGAGATTTTCAATAAACGGAATTGCTCCCTTGGATCCGACGATTTTTCCACCGTCTACACCGTTCTGGTGAAGTGCGATAAGACTCTGGCCGGAGAGGTGTCCCTTAACCTCAGTACCACAGGTTATGACAAACCTGATGTTCGGGTTGGAGATGACATTTGCAATGACTTTCTCCAGACCGAGGTTTTCGGTTTTACAGGATCCGGCGATGGCTGCTCCTGCACTGCAGATTGCACCTTCATCGAGGTGGGATCCCATGGTAACAACTGCCACCGGGCTGTTTGGGTCACCGGTATGGAAGTCACCCTGGACAATTGGCCATCCACTGGCTGGTGATTTCTTGTTTGCCATTTTTCTCCCCTCACATCAAAGCCAGAACGATGATTCCGGCGACCAGGAGTCCTACAGCAAGTCCATAGAACATGGCCGTGATTCCACCAGCGAATACCAGTGATTTCTCACGGTTCGGGAAGCTCTCAAGGAAACTACCCTCACCGGAGAGCATACCAACGATATCGTCAGTGACTTTCTCCAGCTTGTTCACCTGGTCTACGATTGGTGCCAGAGACTCACCCTGCTGGGTGACGAATCCTGCAAATACATCACATCCAAGACCGAAGTCAGGAAGGACCGGAATCCACGTCATTACTGGTCACCTCCGACTTCAATGATCGGCTTTGAATCAAGCCATGCATATGCATCACGCTTGGAGAGTGCAATGTACTGCTTGTACGTGTATATCCACCCAATCAGTGAAACGAGCAATCCAACGGTTGCAGACATGATGTCAAGGAATGCATAGGACATAACGGCTACAACGAACATGGAAAGGAATCCAACTTCGATGGCAAGCATAAGGGTTCTGTCCTGTGACTCGTTCGGGCCAAGACAGGCATTGAACGGGTGCTGCAGAGCCATTGCACCAAGGAAGAAGATCACTGCAAGAGCTGCCCCGCCGATGAGTGAACCTGCAAACTCTGGTAATACGGTTACCATGAATGTCTGGGCTCCTCCGGCTGCTGCTTCTGCTGCAGGTTCCATGGAGAGGGTCATACCACCGATGACAAGACCATTGAACATGAAGGTTCCTGTGCACATTGCGGCAAATCCGAGCATGGTCAGTGCTCCGACGATTGATAATTTCATGAGTGAAAAGATCATGACCGGAATGTTCATGTTGATGATGTTGTTTGCGATGTACCCGATGACTGCTCCGATGATGGCTGCAAGTATCAGGGTTACAATCGGTGATGCCATTCCAAACTTTGTACCTGCAATCATTGCGATTGCACCGGCTCCGAATGCTACCATTCCGGCAGATGGAACACCGGTACCAAGACCGTAACTGCACAGGTGCTTGATTGTGTCTGAACCCCACCAGATTGCTGCAATGGCACCGATTCCACCAAAGAAGGAGAAAACAGCCATGCCAGTTACAACATTGAGATATGTGAGGTATGTGCCGACTAAGGCGACGACAATTCCGTAGATCATCAGGGTGTTTTCAGACAATGCCCCTGCTGATGCTTCCATTTTTGCTGTCATTGTATTTCCTCACATCCCGGTGTTTAATACAATCAGCATCGAAATCAGGCCACAGAAGGCTGATGCGACTGCACAACCGATAACTGCACGTGGAACACGCTTGAATTTAGGGTCATGCGGTCCTTCGATAGTTCCGGTGATGTTATATGCGGCCAGTACTGCATTTACGAGGAAGAATCCGATAGCAAAGATTCCGGCGAGTGAAACTGCCAGGGGTTCGATTGCTGCCGGGTCTGCCTGCATAATGGTTGGCAGTCCTGCATTGTAGACATCGAGAAGTTCGATGTAAATCAGGGTTCCGCCAAGACCGGCGATGAATCCACCAATAACTCCTCCGAAGAATGAGATGAATGGCAGACCATGTCCTTCAGTTCCCTGTGATTTATATTCAGGGAAGGTGTCTCCGGTGATTGGGTCCTTGGCAACTTTTCCTGATGCTGCTGGGATACCCATTGCGAAGACATAGGTGGCGTTGACCATCAGACAGGTGATGGCCATCATAAGACCTCCACCGACGGCACCACCAGCGACCGCTACTGCAAAGTCTCCGGTTGCCTCATATGCCCAGGCCCCACCGAAGAGACCTGCAAGACCGGCACCGGCGGCAAGCATAGCGACACCGGTAGCGATACCGGGTGCCTGTCCCATTGCTGCCGGAGCACCACCGACTGGCACGAAGTGAACGCCAAATCCAATGAGTGCTCCACCGATTATTATTCCGATGAGAGGAACGATAGAGAAACCAAGTGCGTATGTTGCAGCGATCGAGACGAGGAGAATGACAATACCTACAGCAGACCCGGTTGGGTTAATTCCTTCCCCGCCGGATGCCTTACCTCCGAGTGCACTCATGACGAGGCCTCCTCAGTGGTGTATGGTCCGTAGGTCTTGCGGCCCCACACTTCGACCCAGCGGTCGATGAATGTGAAGATAAGAATCAGAACAACTCCCATGATGATTGCTCCCCAGCCGTTCATCATCTTTTCAAAGAGGACGGTACGCCAGAGTTCGAGGAACACAATCAGACCGAAACAGATACCAGATGCCGGACCGGCAAACTTGGTAGTGAACCAGCCGTTGTCAAGGGATGAACGCTGTCCTGCTTCTGCATACCGGACGATGTTTCCAGATGCGGAGATCGGAACACCTGCACCATACTTCTGGTTCTGGTACTGACGTTCCTTTCCGTAGAATGGATTTCCGGTTGCAGATCCTGCGGCACCAAGCGCAATACCCCACACCAGTCCGAGCAGGGGGAGTGCGAACGGATGATGGAGTGCTGATGCCATCAGGTAACACATCGCGACCGTACAAAAGATCGCGACGAACGCATGTGCCATAGTGACGGATAACAATGACTTGATGATGTCAATGTACACCGGTTGCTGGAACTTTGCCAGACTTGCTATTCGGCCAAGATAACCGGAAGTACAGTAGATTCCCTGTACAAATACGGCGATAACTGAACCGAGAATAATAGCAAGTGCCGGGTTGTAGTTAATCTGCATCAATGCCCAGGCAACACCTGCTCCGATGGCACACCATGCTCCATATGCTGGTGGCTCTCCGGAGATTGCCTTGTTAAAGATGCGGTGAATGTAACCCATCTGCGGAGCGAGCTGAACCTGTGAGTTCGGGTCACCCTGTGATCCGATATCAGATTCAGTATCTTCCGCAGCACCGGCAACTGTGGCAAAAGCTCCCGCTAATGCAGTAATACCAATGCCTAATACAATCTCTTCCATGTAAACCTATCTCCTGCGTAGCTCAAGATCAGACACAAGAGTGCTCGCGTTGCAATACCACACACATGGCATATCAGACCCGTTGTGGTAATTGATTTGTTCGGTCAGTATTGAATTAAAGGTTTCGAAATTACGTCGATTTATATGGTTATACCACCCCTCCTGAAAAAAAGAGGGCAAATTGAACGATTTCACTCAGGCTCTCCTTACATAATTCAATAAAACTTGTTTTCAGATCAAGGATTCCTGAGTGAACCAGAGGGAGAAAGTATTTCTTCTTCGGTAAGTGGAGTTGATCTATATATACGATTCGGATGAAAAAAACGCGTGAATCGATGATTATGCGCGTGAAGTTCGTTTATCGTCGAATAAACTCCTGTCATCTTCCGAACCCCGCAAAAAGATAGTATCCATGTCCTAAAATGAGAAATTTTCATAGAATCCACACAGGTCCCTCCTTCCCTGATTCCATCCATGAGGGATTTTCACAAGGTTCGGTCGATGATTGCGGAAGGTTCGGAGCGTTTGCGAAAGTTGTCGGATACTTTCCGCAACTGAAATCTCCATCAGATTTTCAAACCCTCACGTAATGAGACCCCGATTGATTCTCATAATTTAATATTGCGGAAATTGCAACAGATTGGATCTCACAGGTAATAGAAGTGGGTGGATTGTTATCCTTCTATTCATCTCTCAATTTTTGCAATATATCTGAAAAATTATTATTATATATATTATTTTCAGAATTAGTCCCTACATGGTCTTTATTTTGTTGCGGAAGGGTTTCGCAATCACTCCGCAATGTGTTGCAATTTCCGCAATTATCATCTGACCCCCCTGTGTCTTTATCGCAGTCAAGCCAGCATCCTCCCCCTGCAGCCCATGCTTCATACCGGTCCGGGTCCCAGGTATACACCTTCTGCCTTCGGCTGGTATCCCCTCCATCGGTCACATCAGTCCTGTCAAGGTATGAAATTGCAGGACATTTTTCCAGAAGTCCAGAGTAGTGGGTCTGATGACTCGAGCTTCCTTTCAGCAGTTTCCATACTGAATTATAGGATTTATCAATGAGGTTTTGCAGTTCGTTCATAGAGAACTCATACCTGCCAGATCGCTGTATTGCCTGTATCAGTTCAGATTCAGACCTGGTGAGTTTTGAGATCTGACTTCCTGATTCACCGTTTAAAGCATGATATATCTCTGATGCATACCTGAAATCAGAAGAATTAGCAAAAATCACCTCAGTTCCGTTCTCCAACTTTCTCTCCCGCTGGAACTGGTGTATACAGGCGATGGATTTTATGAGGTCGAGGAGCATTCCCGGATTTCTCCGGTTTGATGATGATGAAAACCGTATTTGTTTACTGTATGGGATAACTACATGAACCGGTACAAGGTGATTCCATATCTCATGGCAGACCAGTACTTCAAACCTGTTTCCTTCATCTATCGTTGGAAGATGGGATGCAATATCGAGTTCACGTTCTAAAACCCTGTTGTCCTGCTCAATACTGTCATCAATCCAACAGGTGAGCATCCTGTTCCATACCTGATCATCTCCGGATCCTTCAACTTTTGCTACCCACCACACACATCTGGCAGGAATGGTGCAGGTCTGACCTTTTCTATCGGTATTGACCGTACGGTAAATGAATGGTTTCTTAAAAGATGTTGTGACTCCTTTCAAAGTCTCCTGCATCTTTTCAGACAGCCCGACATCATCCAGACATATAGCGGATCCTTCACGAAGGTCTTCTGCGTAGAAAAGGGCCTTGTCAGAAAGTCGTCCATCGAGCCTGCACTCCGGTGGGATGTGTTGAATCATGGTGTCAAATGCATGGGACTTGCCCTTTCCTGACTCACCGGTGACGAGGACATGCAGTCCGTTCGAGTTGATGACCTTCCGGGATGCAAAGGACATGATAAGGCATTGTGCGACAACTCCATCGCCTTCATGATCTGTGGCAAATGAATCCAGTATATATTGAATGGGATCACTTTCACGAATTATCTGGTTGGCTACTATGGTCTGGTTCGTCAGTTCACTTTCCAGAGATAGGTTTCCAAGCTCAGCATTCTGTCTCCCGTCACCATAGTAATCACTCCTTGCCCGTGCCCGCTCTATCATCCTCTTTTTCCTTCTTGCCTCATATTCTTCAGGTGTTATATGACCTGACTTACTGGTGATGGCTTTCCGGGTGTTGGTGCTGAACATCGCCTTGAGGTCTGACCATCTTTGCTCTCTAGCTCCGCACGAGTTATGGTGACACCCTGCAAAAATAGCCCCGTTTGTGAACTGAATTGCATATGCACCATCTTTGTGGGCACTGGAAAACGGACACTGGTCCAGAACAAACAGGCGCCCCTCAACATACGGTTTTTCCGAATAAGTGATACCTGCTTCTGACAGCCATACTGCAAGATCGATTTTTGAATGGGAATCTGAAGGGACATCTGTTTGAAATGCCTTTGGTCTCGTTTGTACTTCTGGCTGAGGCGCCATGCCGGCGAGCCGGGTCAGAAGGGGTTCTGAAACGACTGTGACCGACTCCGGGCAGGAGAGAATATGTGACCTTCGATAAGGCCTTCCAGGAATTCTATCCCCTTTCTTTGAAAAGGTTCCATAGAGTTTCACTATTCTGCCTGCGTTATATACCGAAGTATCAACATCACATGACTCATCGCTGAAGAACGATGCAAGTGCTGACAGACAATTCTTCACCAGTTCTGTTGCAATTCGGTCATTCGGGAGATCTAACCGGTACAGAAGATGGGCACCATTGCCGGAATCTGCCCACAGTGGTTCAGGCCAGCCAAGATCAGTGAGAAATGTCCTGATTGCTTCGGATTTTTGAAGGGCCTTTGCGTGTTCCTCATCTGATGATGAGATTCCTGAAGGCCGTTTCGGATCGATGTCGATTAGGAACCATCTTCTTCTGATAATATCCTTATCTGCGGTTGTTTTGTCCTGATAGCTCAGGTCCATCAGAACCCTGTTCGCTCTCCTGGCCAGCAGGTCAGGATTAACCTCATTGAGAGTGATATATATACCCAGATATCCCGGGGTATTATCCAGAGTCATTGCATCCTTTGCGAGAGTCTTATAATCTGTATAGTACCCGGATGAAACCCCTTTTTTCCTGAGTGCCCGGAGTTCTACTACCTGACCTTCTTCAAAAAGAATTGAACAGGCCCTGGTTATCGCATCTGACTGGTTCATACGTCCTCCCAAACAAGAGGACAGCCAGACGAACAGGAATTTTCACCCCAAGTGCCGGGTTTTCTCATACCGGCACCTCGTAATGAACCGAATGTGCATCCTACCTGAACAGGTGGAAAAGAACTTGAAGTTCGAAGTCGAAAGATAATACCACACCCTGCCGCCATCCCGACGCCGTCAAACATTGAGATGATTGAGCAGGGTTTATTTCCTGTAATAATAGTCATAATATCAATTTGCGGTTTTTACCGCTTTTGTGTTCACATTATACTTTACTAGATATCCCTTACGAATTGATCTCCTGACCTGAATCATCATCTATAGAGAATGAAAATATTCACTACAGAACTTCAGGGTTCAGGGATTCAGGGACAATATAAAAAAGGATTCCATTACTGTTTATCATTATGGTACTTTTTAATCAGAGGGCTAAAATCTCTCTGATTGACATTTTGGAATGTTTCTCGCAACTTGGTTGTGTTTTATTGACAATCCTGTCTTTTTTAGTAAAATATATGTAATGAACATTATATTGAATTTATGCTCTTTTTTTCTGATTATGTGCTTCATTTTTTCGTATTTGTGATGTTGAGAATTTCGAGGGATTTCTCTTATGGAAGTGATGCTGTTTCCTGAGCGGATGTATTTAAGGGGCTGCCAATGAAACTTTCATCTCCGGTATCAGTGCCCCCCCACATTCTTTTAGAGAATAAGGGGCTTAAAAATTTTTGAGGTATTCACGGTCACTTTCATCGTAGGATTTTCCTTGATGAGAAATACCGGGTCAGACATGTTAA
>CAZEWE010000107.1:0-9145 GCA_964515765.1 uncultured Methanospirillum sp.
TTAGGAGAATTAGACAATCAGTTCTTTTTATTATCTCTGAGGTATCATTCAGCATATACCTGCGAACCAGAATTCCAGAGTCCACTTCCCCTCGGAGTTTCATGGTAACAAAAGAGCATTCAGAACCGGATTATTCTGTATCAGTTCAGGAGATCTACTCACGGTACTCATCCGGACCTGCCGGGCTTGATCCTGCTGAATGTCTTCATCGTCTTACACAATATGGCAAAAATACCCTGATCCGGACAAAAAAGAAATCGGTTTACATCCGGTTTCTTGCAAATTTCATGCACCTCATGGCAATTCTCCTGTGGATTGGTGGAATTGCCGCACTTATCGCACAGATGCCCCAGCTCGCTGTAGCGGTCTGGATGGTCAATATCATCAACGGGCTGTTCTCCTTCTGGCAGGAGTTCAGGGCTGAGAAGGCTGCTGATGCCCTGATGCAGCTGCTTCCCGTAAAGGTCCGGGTCATTCGGAGTGGAGCCACCATGGAGATTGCTGCAGAAGATCTGGTCCCCGGTGATCTCATGGTCCTTGCAGAAGGGGATCATATCTCTGCAGATGGCCGGCTGGTGGAAGCATCAGAGCTCAGGATTGATCAGTCCACCCTGACTGGTGAGTCCCATCCGGTGAAGAAAACTGCTGATCCCTCATATGATACCGATATATCAAGGATTGAGTATCAGAACCTGGTCTTTGCAGGAACGAATGTAGTATCCGGGACCGGACGTGCCATTATCACCACAACGGGAATGGGTACCGAATTTGGGAAGGTTGCTCATCTTACCCAGGGGATAGAAGAGGAGAAAAGTCCCCTGCAGCAGGAGATGGTGCATGTCACCAGGATGGTCACCGTTGTCGCGGTGAGTATCGGCATTCTCTTTTTTATAATGCTCATGACCCTGACAACCGTCACTCTTGCCGAGAGTTTCATATTCGCTCTTGGGATGATTGTTGCCTTTGTTCCAGAAGGGCTGCTCCCGACGGTCACTCTTGCCCTTGCACGGGGATCACAACGGATGGCAAAACGAAATGCCCTGATCAAGCGATTATCAGCGGTAGAAACTTTGGGCTGCACCAGTGTTATCTGTACTGACAAGACCGGGACCCTGACTCAGAACGAGATGACCGTTATCAGGGTATGGATACCTGATGCACTCTTTTCAGTGACCGGGGTCGGATATGGACCGGAGGGGGAGATTACTCCAGATGAACCGGAGAGCCAGAAGAGGATGGATGCTCTCAAAGAAGTGTTCACCGCCGGTGTTCTCTGTTCCAATGCACGACTTGTTCCTCCGGATGCTTCAAATTCCCAGTGGACCATTCTGGGTGATCCGACCGAAGCTGCAATCCTTGTCGCAGCAGAAAAGTCCGGAATTCGATATGAAGATGAGAGCCGCCGGTACCCCCGGATACGTGAATTTCCCTTTGACTCACGCCGAAAATGCATGAGTACCCTGCATCTTGCAGAGGATGATCTCATCTGTTATTTGAAAGGGGCTCCAAAGGCAGTCCTTGACATCTCCTCAATGGTTATGGAGAACGGAGAACCGGTTTTGTTAACCGGGGAGAAACGGGCCAGAATCATGGAGGTAAATGACTCCTTTGCTGAGCAGGGACTACGTGTTCTGGGTATTGCTCAAAAAGTCATCACGAGTGATATCACTCCAGATAACGCTGAAGAAGCTGAGCATGATATGACGTTTCTGGGCCTTGTTGCAATGATGGATCCTCCCCGTCCTGAAGTTGCATTGGCGGTGAAAAAATGTCATCGTGCTCATATTCGGATCATCATGATCACCGGCGATTATGGGCTTACTGCAAAGAGTATTGCCCGGCGTATTGGGATCATCACCGGTGATACCCCCCGTATCATCACCGGGGTAGAACTTGATCAGATGGAGAACGAAGACCTGAAACAGGCCCTGTCTGGTGAGGTCATCTTTGCACGGGTCGCCCCGGAGCATAAACTCAGGGTGGTAGAGACTCTTCGGGAGACCGGAGAGATTGTTGCTGTGACTGGAGACGGCGTGAATGATGCCCCTGCTCTGAAGAAAGCGGATATCGGCGTTGCCATGGGAATATCAGGAACCGATGTGGCGAAGGAAGCGGCTGATATGGTCCTCACCGATGATAACTTTGCATCCATCGTCAATGCGGTTGAGGAAGGTCGTGCAGTCTATGCAAATATCAAGAAATTTACCGGATATATATTTACCAGTAATACCCCTGAAGCGGTTCCGTTCATCCTGTTTGCATTTAGCAAGGGACGAATCCCGCTGGCTCTGGATGTAATGCCGATTCTTACCATCGATCTTGGAACTGATCTCGTCCCTGCCCTTGCCCTGGGGTCAGAACCGCCTGAACCGGGGATCATGGATAAACCGCCCAGGAACCTGAAAGAGCATGTCATCACCAGGTCACTTCTTCTTCGTTCCTATCTCTGGCTTGGGCCGATACAGAGTCTTGCGGTCATGTCTGCTTTCCTGTATCAGTACTGGACAAACGGGTACTGGGGGAGAATCTTCGACCTGCCTGCAGAAGGACCTCTCTATCACTCGGCGGTAGGAATGGCTCTTGCAGCGGTAGTTACCACCCAGATTGGGAATGTTCTTGCACACCGGACAGAACGAAGTTCTATTCTGAAAGTTGGGTTTTTCACGAACCGGATGGTCTGGGCAGGAATTGCCAGTGAACTCATCATCATTCTCATTGTCCTCTATGTGCCGTTTTTCCAACAGGTGATCGGAACAGCCCCCTTCCCGGTAGAGAACTGGCTGTTTCTGTTTGCCTGGGCACCCGCCCTGTTACTGGCCGAGGAGTTCAGAAAGGGAGTTATTCGTATGATTGAAAAGAAAAAGGGAGTGAATATTCCGTCAGGAGGGATACCATGAAGATTATCATCATCGGATGTGGTCGTATGGGGTCAGGACTTGCGAGGCGTCTTGCACGGTCACATCATGAGATTACGGTTGTAGATAATGATCATCAGGCTTTTGACCGTCTTGGGACCGGATTTTCCGGAACTATCATCGAACATGATGCCATGGACAAAAAATCCTTTACGATGAGTGGGATTGAAAAGGCAGATGGTCTTGCAGCAGTCACCGGAAATGATGCGGTAAACATCGTCGTCGCCCGTGCCGCAAAACAGATGTTCCGTGTTCCAAAAGTGATTGCCAGAACCCATGATCCCCGATATGCAGAATTATACCATAAGCTGGGGATTGAGACGGTCACGAATGTTTCTCTTGGAATAGAGCGGATATCTGAGCTTCTGACCTTCTCCACTCTTGACATCATTCATGGGATTGGAGATGGAGAAGTCGGCATTGTCAGGTATGATATCCCTCCGCTCCTTGCCGGCCACCCGGTGAAGGATCTGACCGTCCCGGGTGAGATCATCGTCATATCTCTGACCCGTAAAGGAAAGACCAGCATTCCAACGCTCGGGACAACACTGGAAAGAGGAGATGTAGTGCATATTGCCGTGGAAGAGCAGGCTGTTGACCGGTTGAAGAATGAGATGCGGGCTGTCGGAGGTGGATGATGAGTCTTTCTGTATTGATTGCCGGAGGTGGCAAAGTCGGGACCTATCTGGCAAAGATCCTGATTGCCGACGGGTATGCGGTTACCATCCTTGAAGGAGCACCAGACGATTACCGGAAACTTGAACAGGAATTTCAAAAAGAGATCCTGATCAAGGGAGATCCGACCGATCCACAGGCCCTTGTTGCTGCCGGAATAAAAAATGTCCATGTGGTTGCAGCGGTAACCAGGCACGACGAGACGAACCTGGTCATTGCAAGTCTTGCAAAGTTTGAGTTCAGGGTAAAGAGGACCGTCGCACGGGTTAATATTCCGAAAAACGCCTGGCTCTTTACCAGAGAGATGGGCGTAGATGTCATGGTGAACCAGGCAGACCTGATGGCTCACCTGATTGCACGGGAGATGACCGTCGGTGATATGATGACCATGCTCAAGCTTCGGACCGGAGAATACTCACTTGTTGAACACATTGTTACCAGCGGGTCAGCCGCATCAGGCAAGGCAATAAAAGATCTGCATCTTCCGCAGGAATGCGTCTTGTCTGCGATCATCCGGGATAACAAACTGGTCATTCCCAGGGGGAACATCGTCCTCCATCCGGGAGATGAGGTCCTCACTGTCGCCCATGAATCAGTGACTGCACAGGTCAGACAGGTACTCCAGGACCCCTCCGGATGATCACCTGTTCCTACCTGTTCATCACCCTGCAGGTATACTACTATACATGAAATATCTGATTTTCGATACTGAATCTACGGGTCTTCCCAAGGAGGAGAAAGATCCCTTTCATTATCCTGAATATTGGCCCCGAATGGTTCAGCTGGCCTGGGTGCTGACCGATGGTGAGACCATCATTACACAGGAGAATTATCTTATCTGTCCGGAAGGGTTTGTAATCCCATCATCCTCCATAGAAATTCATGGTATCACCAACGAGCGGGCCAAAGAAGAAGGAAAACCAATACTTGAGGTTCTCTCAGTCTTTTCTGAATCATTAGAGCAGGCAGATGTCCTTGTCGGCCATAATGTCTCATTTGACCGGAGTATTGTCACATCAGAGTTTTCACGGGCAAAACTCAATGCCCCTATTCTGAAGCTTCCCTATCACTGTACCATGAAGTCATCATCCGATGTCTGTCAGTTACCTGCGAAAGGAGGGAAAAGAGGATACAAGTGGCCGTCTCTCTCCGAACTGCACCAGTTTTTATTTGAAGAATCGTTTGATAATGCTCATGATGCCGGTGCTGATGTGAAGGCATGTATGCGGTGCTATTTGGAACTGAAAAACCGTGGGCTTTTTCAGGAACTCTGGACAAAACCTGATCCAAAAGAGATGAAATGGAAGAAGAGGAGAAACAATCCGTATTATTGACCCGTTTCTCCATTACCTTTGTAAATATGAAATTATTTATTCAAATCTGAATTTCCCATGGGGAATGATTAATTCAAACCGTGCTCCCTGACCGAAAATTCCATTCTCCCGAATCCTGATACCGGTGATTGCAAGCACTTCACTGACAAAATATAAACCCATTCCCTTTTTCAGATCATTTCTTCGCGAAAACAGGTTTTCCTTATGCTCATCGGGGATTCCCGGTCCATTATCCTCAAAGATAATTATAAGCTCGTTCCCCTCCTGTCTTGTGTGAAGATGGAGTCTGGTTACAGAAGTTTTCCCATGGATTACCAGATTCATCGCCAGATTAAAAAAGACCTTTTCAAGAAGGGGATCGGCGTAAATAAACAAGCCTTTGATCTCTTCTACCCGTTCAATATGCGAGAGATCAAGATGGGAAATTGCATACAGATATACCTGCAGGACATTCTGCCAGTGAGCAGGTCTGATTCCCATATCCTGGTAATCTTTAGCGAATTCTAAAGACTGGGATACTTTCTTTACAATGGTCTTTTCTTTCTCAAATACCGATAGAACGGAAGGATCAGAGACCATATCCTTCTGCACTTCAAGGTACCCGGATAAGGTAAAGATATAATTTCTGATATCTTCAAAGGTGATGGCATTCAGGAGGGTGAGTTTATTCCTGGCTCTTTCCAGGGCTTCCTCTGCCTTCTTTCGATCTGAAATGTCCCTGGCCACTGACTGATATTCTGTGACGGTTCCGGATTCGGTAAACGTCCCACGAATTGTCACATTGATCCATCTCTCCTCTCCATTCAGCTGATTCATTTTTAATTCAAAAAATACCACCGGTTTTTCAGGCGAAATAGAGGTGATGCGGTGCCTGATCTCGGAGATATAGACTTCAATTTCCTGAAGATCCAATCCTGACTGGAAGATCTCATCCCGTTTCAATTGGAAGAAAGAACAGAACGCATCATTTACAAATATTACTGTTCCTTCCGGGGTGAACCGGAGGATGAGTTCAGTCTGATCTTCAACTACACTCCGGTATTTCTGTTCACTCTTTCGAAGTTCCTGTTCATATTGTGAGAGAGTATTATAACTTTCTCTCAGTTCTTCTTCATTTGCTGCCAGTTTCTCATAGGCCTCTTTTAAATCATTGTTCTTTTGAATGAGTTCCTGTTCAAATTTCTTCTGTTCTGTAACATCAACAAGGGTTGCGAGGGTCTGCCCGGTTCCCGGCATCTGGGTAACACTGATCATTATGTCCCGAATTTCTCCGTATCGGGTTTTGAATTTAAAATTATACTGGCTTGGAACATTTTTCTCCCCGACCTGCCGTTGCTTGTTATAGGTAACCATCTGGTTGAGTTCGTCGGAACTGGCGACAAATTCCACCCATTTTTTACGACCTAATACCTCTTCACGTGAAAAACCCCATAACTCCTCAAATTTTTTATTAATAAGGGTAATGGTAAAATCATTTTCAGCAAGAATGAGAGGATTTTCAGAGTGTTCAAAGATCGTCCGGTACTGCTCTTCTGAATACCGGAGTTCTTCTCTTGCCAGGGTTAATTCTGAAATGCGTAATTCAAGATCAAGATACGAGTCTCTGAGATTATTCTGCATCTGTGCAATGCCACGGGCAAGAATCCCGATCTCATCAGAACGGACGATTTCATGGATGTCGGTCTCAAGGTTTCCCTGACCTATCTTTGAGACGGTTGTAGTCAGGTTCAGTACCGGATCGGTAAGATACCGGGAGAGGAAGTAACCAAGAAGACCTGAGAAAAGTGTCCCGAAAATCAGGGCGACTATGGTTAAATGAGCCATCCGGATGATGTTCTCAAATGCTTCGGATGTCGGAAGCTCAGTTATCACCGCCCAGTCTGTTCCTTCTATCTCTGCAAATGATCCAATAACTTCCTCTTCCTGTAATCCTTTATATGGTGAAATGAACCCTTTACCTGACTCCTCGTCAATAAATTTCTGCACCGGTGGATATGCGGTCATTGATGTCCCATACCGGTCCAGGATATCCGATATCTTCTGATAGGCAATAAACTGCCCCTCATTATCAACGATATAGGCATACCCGCTGTTTCCAAGGTCTATCTTTTCAATCTCTGACCATAATGGTAAAACACTCGCCGTTCCGATAAGAACATGGGTGATAGTTCCCTGATGATCTGAAACCGGGGTAGCAATATTAATGGAGATTAAACCGGTTTGCGGGTATACATAGATGGGGGATATGGCTGTTTCTCCCTGCAGAGCACGGATAAATAATGGATCGGTAGACAGATTACCCAGCTCTTCGGGCATGTAGGTATAAAACCGTGATACCTTGATGGCTTCTCTCCCGTCCGGAGTCAGTACTCTGCATTCATGGAATAATTTCCTCTTCTCGTTGAGGAGATCAATGAGTATTTCTTTTTGCTCCGTCAAAGATAACGAAGAAAAGTGTGAACTGGAAGAGAACAGGACCAGATTATCGGCCAGGTTAGATAAATAGTATGATATGATAAGGCTTACTTCTTCTGCCGTTTTCTTCTGATTCAGATGGATGCTATTCTCCTGCTCGGTATATGCAATCCAGATAACCCCGCATCCAACAATGAGAACCATGACGAGTACCAGAAGAATGATGCTCAATACAGTCCGGGTCCCTATACGTTGCAGGTACGGGATGGTCTGGAGAGATACCGGTTCATTCCTGATTCGTCTGTTCATGATTCCTGTGGGACTGATTCTGCATATATTTCAGGCCATACTGTTATCCATGACCCATTTTGTACCTGCATCATCGTTAATCGTAAGAATTTATTCTGGCCGTCCGGCCCGAACGTTATCTGATCGTCAGGTATGATATAATCCGTCCCTGACGTGATATTCGTCCCGGATAGAGCAATCCGGATATCTTCCTTCGCTAATGATACTGATCGCTCCAAGGCATCTTTCAGAACCAGGACAGCCTGGTAGGTATTTGCACTGGCTCCTGAAAGATTTACACCAAACCGGGCATGATAGCGTTTATTTAAATCCATAACTGCCGGAAGTGAATAGACCAGTTCTGATACGGAGTAGATTTTTTCAGCATCAGGGCCCAGAGAATCGATAAAACTCTGTGATATGGTTCCTCCACCTGAATCGATAACCGGACCTGTATATCCTGCATCTTTGAGTTCCCTGCTGACAATAACACCATCTTTCAGGTAGGTTGTGGTAAAAATTGCATCCGGGTTATCATTCGCGATTTTTCTGATATTATCCTGAAAATTCTTTAAATCTGCTGCGACATAGCTGGTCTCTCCGGTGATCGAAAATCCGCCTTGCTTCAGGAATTTATGTTCTGCAAGGGATCCACTGGTTCCATACGCAGAATTTTCATAGATAAGGGCAACATTTTTTATTGGATTTTTAAATTTCCTGTTCAGGAATCCAAGAAACAGGACCTTGGTATGTGCATAATCATCAACCGTGGGAATAATTCTAAAGGTATAGGCATACCCCCTCTCAATTATAACATCTGATATTCCGGTATTAACCATAAAAGGTGTTTTGTATCGCTCTGCGATCTGGGTTGCGGCAATTGCGACATTGCTCTGATATGCTCCGACGATTGCAGTTACCTGATGATCCAGGATGAGTTCTTTTGTCTTCTCTGCTCCAATTGTTGCATTGCCCTTAGAGTCCGCGATGAGATATCTGAGTAATATACCGCCTTTTGATTGGATCCCACCGTTTTTATTAATCTCTTCAATGGCCAGGATGGAACCGTTCAGGCATTCGTTTCCCCGTCCGCCCAGTTCCCCGCTTAAAGGAAGGAGTATTCCGATAGTAATGGTCTCGTTCATCTCTGGCGATTCTTTTTCTACACACCCGCCTGAAAGACTGATAAAAATAATGAATATAATAAGTAAAACTGGATATTTTAATTGAATACTATGACCCGGAGTCAGTCTTCGTGTCATTGGTTATGAAAATGTATCAACGAATAAAGTATAAGTATATACTCAAACGACATCTACCTACTTGGTGAATAGTATTTAAATTTAAGGTTAATGGCTATCAATCCTACCATTTTTTCGTATGGGAAGTATAATGATATACATCATATCTTCAGGAAACTGTGGGATAGGGCTTCTTTGAATCGAATAAACCTTTCTTTGCATATATGACTGTTATAAAAATTCTGCTTGTGGATGACCAGGCGGAACTTCTGGATAT
>CAZEWE010000108.1:0-6930 GCA_964515765.1 uncultured Methanospirillum sp.
GGGAAGGAGAAACACATTCCTGTTGTAGAAAAAACAAATTCAGGAATAAAAGTAAAAGTCGGTTCAGTGCCACACCCAATGGTGGATGACCATTATATCAAGTGGATTGAAGTTATTGGCGACACCTATCTTCAGACTTCGACCCTACACCCGGGCGAGGCTCCGGAAAAGGAATTTTGTGTTCCCTATGATTCAGTGAAAAAAATCAGGATCTACTGTAATAAGCATGGGTTCTGGACAACGTATTAATTTTTCAACCATTTTTTCTGATTAACGTTTTCGAATCCGATTGGTTTATTATATTCACATACAATTTCTTGTCAGGGAAATGGTGTGAGATTATTTGGATTCATCACGGCGGGGATTTTGCTGTTCTTCTCGTGCACGATTATGTGGATTGGATGTGCGGATACAAATCAGTCATCAGGTCTTTTTGGATCATATGTGATTACAACCGAACCATCCGGGGCAGATGTCTCCATTCAGGGAAAATTTTTAGGAAAATCGCCTCTGCTTTACATTCCTGATACTCATATTGAGGCACCATGGACAATTCAATTTCAAAAAGATGGATACCAGAACAGTGCCGTTACCATTTCTGAAAATGTAAAACCAGGAATCCAGAAAGAGGTTTTTGCCCGATTGATTCCGGTACCCACATACGGCACCATTGAAGTGAGTGCACAACCTGCAGGAAGTCTGGCACGTCTGAATGGAAATGCATCAATCCCTCTTCCCTATACCTTCACTTCTGTCCCTGCGGGAATTCACACGATTGAGGTGAGTAAAACCGGGTATAAATCATACATGAATGATCAGGTATCGGTTGAAGCACATGCAAAGACGACGATAAAGGCAACCCTGATACCCAATTATGAACGAAAGGAACTGGTTGTTAGTTCTTCACCACCGGATGCCGATATTCTCGTAGATGGGATATTCAGAGGCACAACATCCAGAGACATACCCCTTATGATTGGTCCGTTGAATGATGGTCAGCACACTATTCTGGGGCGGATTGCAGGGTATCAGGATAAAAAACTCACTGCTTCCACCCGTCAGGATCTCTCAACCAATGTTCATCTGACAATGCTCCCGGTGAATATGGTTCCTACCTCATCAGTCATGAAGATCAGGTCAACTCCATCAGAAGCAGATGTTCTCTTAAATGGAATATGGTTTGGAGAAGTGCCAACAGAGGGATATCTATTGCTTGATGATGTCCCCCCGAACCGGTATAAAGTGACGATATCTCATGTGGGATACGAACATTATATCGAATGGGTATTTCCAGGAGAGGGCGAAACAGTCACTATTGATGCCATACTAAAGCCCACTCCCAAATGATTTATCCCGGAGAATTATTCTAACATCCGGATTGTGGGTTTTTCTGAAGTGGGCACATATCCTCAGTGATTACCACACCGAATATGTAATTCGGAGTGTTGTCCCCGGCAGAGACTGGAGACTTTTCAATAATTACATTGCCAATTGTGCCATCTGGCCTGTAAAACCGGGTCATCATATGAACATGAGATACAGTACCCTGGTTTACCAGGTCTTCATTCCCTTTCAAAAACTCATCAGTAATGTCAGCAGGCATAACCTGTGACGCATGATTTCCGATGACTGATTCTGAATCGGTTTTTATTAATTCGCAAAAGGCTGCGTTGGCGATGAAAAATACTCCATCTTCCCTGATGATAAAGATCGGATGAGGAAAGTTTGTCATCAGACGCTGAATCAGATTTACCTGAAGTAACTGGGCTTCTTCCTGCTCTTTCCACTGTGTCATGTCAGTGATAAGTATATACCCACGGATAGCATCACCAAAAGGAACCAGTTTTACCCGGATTGACAGATAAATTGACTCTCCATCTTTCCTTTTTGCCCAGAACCGAAGTTCCTTCATGGATCCTTTATTATGTTCAGCTTCCCGGAGTGCCTTTTCAAATCGTTCTTTCTCTTCTGGTATCGCCAGATTTTCCGGACGCATCTTATGTATTTCATTGGCTGAATACCCGGTGATCTCACATAGACGCTGATTGTGAAAGATTACTTTTTTCTTTCCGGATTTTATTTCTGAAACGATTAAGCCATCAGACAGGTGGTCAGATACACTGCGGAAGAATTCTTCGCTCTCCTGAAGGGTTTTAAGCGCTTCCTTTTCCAGGGTTACGTCTTCAAGAATTATCGTATCAGCAGAGCTGGCATCCTCAAAGACCGTAGGAATTATCTTCCCCCGAAAAAATCTACGTTCTTTCCCATCCCGGACAATTTCAAATGTTTCCTGACCTGTTGCTATGACATGAGACAGATTTTTTAAGAATTCGTCATTGGCCCGATTCGGGGAGGTCAGCTGATCTATCTTTGTTTGCAGGGTAGTACTTCCCTGGATTTCAAGCAGGTCAAAAAAAGGATCATTTCCCTGGATAATTCTCATGTCGCGGTCCAGAACAAGGACAAGATCAGTTGTGTAGGAGAGAAGGGCTGAGAGGGGGACTCGTGATGAAAGGGTAAAAACTTTCGCCATTCCAAAAGTCCTCAGGTCTACATGTCCTGCAGCATGGAGAATATCCAGGTAACGCCCGGTTGAGTGCTTATTCCGCCCCAGAGCAGATGCTATCTCAGTTACACTCATCCCTTGCGGATGATTCCGGAGAAGATCCTTAATGTGGGCCAGTTCATCAGCCAACCGATGCATACATAGTGATGTGCATTCGTTACACAAATAAGTTACTCACATAGATAACACATAATTGGAACAAGCATTTGTAACACATAGACACAACAATTAAATAGTCATCTATACCACGAACATATACGCGAGTGAATCCAACTCAGGTGTACCACACATGACAAAATCATTGTTTTCAAAATGTACGTCGCAAAATTTCCTGCATTCAGCCAGGGTGCCATGTATCATCCTTATTGGATTATGCCTGGCAGTATTCTGTATCTCTCCGGTATCAGCCGGAACTAAATATCTCTCCGGAGAACCAAACTTATCTGCAGCAATCTCCGGATTAAATGAATTCACACCAGGCACTACCATCGAACTTCCTGTCCTGATTGAAAACAGCGGGCTGAACCACATGAAGATGGTCCAGTCAGGAATTGTGGACCGGGACGATATTCCTTCCACTGCCAAGATGGTCAGGGTAACACTCCTTCCTGATGGTGCACCGATTCTCATTAAGTCAGACACCCAGATGGTCGGAGATATTGAAGGCTCTGAGTCAAAGCCGGTGAAATTCCAGATACGGGTAAAAGATGATGGTCAGGCAGGAACATACAGCCTTCCGGTCCAGCTTGAATATACCTATCTTGCTGCCGCAGAGCAGGTTGGAACTGACAGCGTTGTGAACAGGTACAATACCAAGAAGATCAATCTGAATGTTCCCTTTATCGTGAAATCAGCCATAAACCTTGATGTTGTAAAAATTACCCCAGAAGATATCAATGCAGGCGGTGAAGGATTTGTAACCATTCACCTTCAGAACAGTGGAGCAGACACCGGGCATAAAGCAATTGCAAAATTATCCAGATTTGGAAACTCACCGGTTGTCCCGGTTGACAGCACCGTCTATATCGGAGAGTTCAAACCCGGTGATGAATTTGAGGCTAAATTCAAGGTTTCAGTAACCCGGGATGCAGAACCCCAGGAATACCCGCTTGAAGTACTTGTCACCTATCAGAATGCTGATGGAGAAACCCTTGAAACTCCCGCAGAACAGATCGGTATCCCGGTTGGTGGAAAGATTAAGTTCACCATGGTAAATGATCCGCCAAAGGTGACTATCGGGAGCAAACAGGTTATTGAGGTTGAATACCGCAATGATGGCGATGCAACGGCATACAGCTCTGAGGCCCGTATCAGTGCAGTCGATCCCTTCTCAAGTGATGATGACCTTGCATACCTTGGCGATATTAAACCAGGCGAGTCCGCCGTTGCAAAATTCAAGATGACCACCAATGCTGAGGCAATCGAGAAAACATACGGACTTGATTCAGAGATAAGATACCGTGATGCTCTTGATAACAGTCAGATATCAGATACCATCAAGGTTCAGATCACCGCTGGCAAACCAGATGGACTCTCATCATTACTCTCAAACCCAATCATCATCGCAGTCATTCTGATTGTAATCATTGGTGCTGCATACCGGTACCACACCACCCGAAGAAAAACTCCCTCTGTATAAGGAACCTCGTGGAGATCCACCATGCGTTCCATTTTTGAAAGCATCTCATCCCTCATAGTGAACCGGCCTAAACTGGTTCTTGGAGCTCTTTTTCTCATTTTCATCGCTTCGATTGTGGGAATGTCGATGCTTAAGATGCAGACAGGAAATGAGACATATCTTGATAAGAACAGTCCCAAAGGAATTGCATTCTCCCATTATGAGGATACATTCAGCCAGGATACCCTTGTCGTTCTTATCGAGTGTAATGATCCCTTAAGTCCTGATGTTATCGCATATCTTGATAAAATAACTCCGGGTCTTAAGAATTTACAATATATTAACTCGGTTTCAAGTATTGCCGACCTGGTAAAACAGGCGAATGACGGAGAAATTCCCCGATCAACCGGAGAAATCAAGGAGATCAAAGAGAGTATCCCCTCAGAAGTTTTATACCGGTACATTCCTTCCAATCTGCTGACCATGATGATGCTCAAACTGGATGTGGGAATGACCGACCAGAAACAGAAGAGTGTGATGAATAATGTCCGTTCATTCCTGAACAGTTCACATCCACCACCGGGTGTCACGGTTACCTTAACCGGAAATCCGGTATTCCAGCAGGAGATGGGCCAGGAACTGAGTAAATCCATGGGAACCCTGATCATGGGAGCCATGATCCTGATGGTCATCGTGCTCGGACTCCTCTTTGCGTACGTGAGTCACCGGTTCATTCCGGTTCTGATTGTTGCAATCGGGTTGATCCTTACCTTTGGAATCATGGGACTGTTTGGTGTGAGTATCAATACTGCAGTTATTGCTGCATTTCCGGTTCTCATAGGTCTTGGTATCGATTATGCGATACAGTTCCATGCCCGCCTTGAAGAGGAGGCTCGGAAAGGATCCCTGACTGAAGCGATCAGAATTACCATAACCAGAACAGGTCCGGCAGTTCTTTTTGCAATGCTTGCAACGACGATGGGATTTTTAGCGATGTTCATCTCTCCGGTTCCTATGATCCGGTCATTTGGTCTTGTCGCAATCATCGGAGTGGTTGTCTGTTACATGACGTCACTTATCGGGATTCCACTCATTGCTGTATTGATTAAATATAAGCCAAAAGGAAAGCTCGGAGAAGAAAAGCCGACAAAAGCAGATCTGGTTCTTTCAAAAACCGCCGTTACTATCGCAAAAAATCCCCTCCCAATCCTGATGATAGCCGTGCTCTTTGCATTCATCGGTCTTCAGGTTGATCCTACAATTCCTATCTCTACAAGTGAACGAACCTTTGTTCCATCCGACATGCCAGCGAAGATCTCCCTGGATAAGGTCAGCAGAACAATCGGTTCTACAACACCGATTCCAGTACTGGTGACCGGGAATAATGTCCTCTCTCCTGACGTGCTCACATGGATAGATTCGTTCCAGAAGAATGAAATCAATCTTTACATGGAGATTACTGGTTCCACGAGTATTGTGGATTATATAAAAATTTACAATAATGGAACGATTCCACAAACCCAGTTTGAGATAGATGAGGCAATATCCAAAATACCAGAAGGAGTCAGAGACGAGTTTGTAAATGGCAGAACAGAGACGGTCATAGAATTTTCAACCAAGCGGCTTGAGATGCCTCAACAGGATGAACTCAAGACCCAGATGAATAATGACCTGGTTCTTCTCACTCCGCCACCCGGTATTAGTGCATCAATTACCGGCAGTTTTGATCTCTTTACCACACTTATCTCAGAACTTTCCGAGAGTAAGGAACAGATGACAATTCTGGGCTTTATTTTAATTGTGGCATTCCTGGCACTCATTTACCGGAAGATTCATGCCGTTACTCCAATTGTTCCCATCGTCTGTATTGTCGGGTGGAATGCAGTCGCCATGCTCATTCTGAATATCGATTATACACCGATGACTGCCTGTCTTGGGTCCATGACCATAGGAGTTGCTGCAGAATATACGATTCTTATCATGGAGCGATATCTTGAAGAACGGGAGACCGCAGCAAATGCGATTGATGCAATTCGTGAGAGTGTCAGAAAAATCGGTTCAGCCATTATGGTATCAGGATTTGCAACATTCTTCGGATTTTCAGCACTCATGCTCTCGAACTTTAACATGATCAGTAATTTTGGTCTGACAACCGTTATTGCCGTGTTATTCTCGCTGATCGGAGCGGTTGCCATCATGCCAGCTGTGCTCTCTGTTCTGGATGAACTTATCCGGGATGTGCATGAGATTGAGGATAAAGTCCTCCACCACCCCCATAAAGAATAACCCCTTTTTTTCTGATACCATAATTACCTGTGATAACCAACAGGGTGCTATGGACCAGGAGCGGAAAGATCGCTTCCTTGAAAAATAAACGGGATTCACGATAACTCCGACCTTATCCTTCTCTGGGAGAGAGAAGCATCCGACTCCTTAAATATTGTAGATATAAAAACAGCTCTGGCAATTTTCAAAGCTTTTCAGGAAATTACTGAAGCGTTCATGGATTGTATTGTGTTTTATATCCGGGAGAATAACCTGCATCCCAGAGATAATTACTCAAATATAAAGCAAATTGACATATTTTCTCCCGACCAAAAACTCCGAATCAGAGAGATGAATGAAATTAGATGTCGGATAACTCATCAGTATAGTGAATCAGAGATGGGCCCATTGATTACCAGCATATCACACACCCTTTCCGATATTCCACAGGTAACCAGGACTTTGCAGATTTGGATAGAGA
>CAZEWE010000108.1:7030-9135 GCA_964515765.1 uncultured Methanospirillum sp.
CACACCCTTTCCGATATTCCACAGGTAACCAGGACTTTGCAGATTTGGATAGAGAATAATTAGTTCTGGGCAAGAGTAATACACAATATTATATTAATTTCCGCCTAATTTCGGTCCATAAACTCACCAGTGAGAGACTTATCAGATTCAGCGTTGTTGCACTGTACCATAAAATAGCCTCAGTCTGATTCAGATAGACTATCCATCCGGACCATAAGGCAAGACATATGATTGAAAAGGTGATCAGGGTGTCAAATGCAAGGAAAAGGGTTGAAGCATTCAGATATCTTCCTATCTGAGCGAGGGTACAAAATTCAATCTTTGCACCACTACCAATTATATCAAATCCAGCCCTGGTAAGATTCATAAGGAGGTCGGCACCGGCCCAGATTATCAGAATCCATCCGGCATAGATGAAAAAAGGCTGACTATGGATATCAGCTGCACGAATAAACTGAATTCCAAAGAGAATTTTAAACAAACAGAACGGAACCCCGATAGTAAGTGACAGAAAAGCCGGCCTGGTAAAAAACGAATTGTTAGAACTCGGTTTACTCTCTTCTTCGAAACTCTCACCCATGGCAGACTCCATGCTCTTATGGATATATCCTGCTCATGCTATAAGAAGTAATGAGGGGATTATTCCCCTGATTCTTCATACAACCGGGTAAAGTACCGGGATTCAAAGATGGTGAGTAATGGCCAGAGGAATAATGCAATGATAATGCCAATATACGGAGCTTCCATTACCAGATTAATGAGCATCCCCAGGATAAAGGAGATAACGTAGATGATGATAAGGGCAATGATGTAGGTTCCCCATCCGATCTTTCCGATTGTCTTAATAATCTCACGGAAATTGAAGACCTCTAAAAACCGGTTCATTCGTGCCATTCTGATGATACCGATGGTAAATAACAGGGTAACAATGATCCCAAGGATGATTGCCACGATTACTCCACCAATGACCGGCATCAGGAGTGGGAGAAAGGCTTCAAAATTCAATTCAGCAGTTTCAGAAGTTATCTGGCTGATAAATTCCATAACGACCGGGATAAATGTAATGACAAGAACGATGATCACCGGAATTGAGTATATGAGTCCTGCAACGAGGTACTTGATCCCGTCGATAAACCGTCTGACCCAGTCATTACATTCCAGAGGAACAGTACTCCCACGGAATATATCCATGACATATCCACCGAGAAGTGGGAATATGATAGTCCAGATTGCTAATAATATCCATCGCTTCCAATTTCCCCATACTGTGTCATGGGCAAATTGTGCAGCATCCATGAGGGCATTTTTGTAATCCATGTTGTATCAGGAGAAGGTTGGAACACGTCGCATATAAGGATATCCTACACGATTCTTATGAAAATAATGAAATTCTCATCATTTCTATCAGGAAACCATTTAATAGGACTATGTACAAGTATTATTCACTATCTTGTAATGCAAGATACCTCAAAACAAAAGGAAGCTGTTAATTAACAAATGAATACAGCAAATATCAACTCAAATCATTCGAAACCTGACCGGGGGAGGGAATGAACGCGCAATTCAAGAAAGGTGTTCTGGATATGTGTGTCATGGCATTACTCGGACTTCGTGACCGGTACGGATATGAACTGGTTCATGAAATTTCAGAGCGGTTTGAGATATCAGAAGGGAGTATCTACCCGCTCCTTCGTCGTCTCTTAACCGAAGGATATGTCACCACATATCTCCAGGAATCAGATGAAGGACCTGCACGAAAATACTACTCACTGACCAAGCAGGGAATCATGGCCCGTGATGAATTAATCAGGGAATGGAGAGAATTTTCGGCTGCGGTAAGCGATCTCATCGGAGAAATGACCAATGCAGAAGGATGAATATCTGAAAAAATTAGGTCTGGCACTATCAGGAATTTCAGAGACTGAGCGGCAGGATATCCTTGCAGATTATGCCGAACATTTTGAGATGGGTGCTTTGGACGGGAGGACTGAAGAAGAAATCGCAGAATCTCTGGGCGATCCAAAAACAATCGGTCGCGAATATACCGCCGTATCATTAGTGAAACGGGCGGAGCATTCTCCATCAGCCGGGGGTATTGGGAGAGC
>CAZEWE010000109.1:0-9071 GCA_964515765.1 uncultured Methanospirillum sp.
TTCGACAAATGCATCCGGTTACCTGAACAGAGTATATTACTTTTCTTATCCTGAAAAAACCAATTATAATAAATTAGGAGAGGGGAAATTCACTTTCATCAATAGATATTCGTGTATCAGAAGAACCTTCTGTTTGATAGAGCGGGATAGTGCTCTCAGCCCATTTCCATTCTGCATAATCTATATCTTCACCATAAGTACTCGGAACATAGGTATCCGGATCCCAGTCATCATCAACTACCATGGCCGGACGAAGTTTTTCTTCATGAATGAGGCCCGCTTCTGCCGGGTTAAAAACCCCGGCTACCATGTAATACTCTGGCTCATTATGAAAGCGTTTTTCAGCGACATTCCAACCTCGTCCAAGTGTATAGTACACCTGGTATGACTCAGAGGGCAGTTCCAATACTCCGGTCTGGTGAGGGCTCAGGTATACCGCAAATGGTATCGGCCAGTTTATCTCTTTGAAGACAATAACTGCTTCCTTTTCATTTGCTGAGTTGTCAAGGGTGACCTGGTTGATTCCATTCTTGGGAATACTCCCGTATATTTTCGTCAGGTCTTCCCCAAACACGGGGATCATAAAAAATGACAGGATAATAAGCAGTGACAGCCATAGTCTGAAGTTCATATCATAACCTCCTGATTGCAGGTGACCGAATATTACTTCTCGAAGATGAAATCTTTTTCCAGATATATGAGATGACTGCAATCTTTCTATGAATTTCCCTGGTATGTGGAAAAAAGAGAAAAAGATTAGTTTATTCAAAAACCGTAATTATTGTCCTCCTTATACCTGGCTTTTCACTCCCACGCTCCGTTCACGAAGTTGAAACACTACCATGACGATGAGCGATATCGGCAGTGCAATAACCAGAGGATCGATGACTGTCCAGGGTGCACCTAGTATTGTGACTGATCCGGTCAGAAGCTGGGATATCCCGAGAGCCTTTGCCTCTGCGGTATGGATGAAAACCGTGTAAAAGAACCAGATGAACGCACCTATGATCATACTGGCCATCGCCCCGGCCCGTGAAGGTCTTTTGGAATACACACCCACTGCAAACGCCGGAAGAAATGCCGAGGCACACAGACCCATGAACATCGCGGTTGCCCGGGCAATAATACTCGCCGGCATGGCAAGAGCCAGAACGACACTCAGGACCATCATCACGACACAGCCAACCTGGTTTGCCCGAAGTGACATGGCGCATTTCTGTCCTCTGCCCCAGAGATCACAGACAAGAGCGGTCCCCATGGTATGATAGAGTGACGATAGGGTAGACATGGCTGCTGAAAGCAGAGTCAGCATAAAGATGATAATAAACAGGTCCGGCATCGCGGTATTGATGTACAGGGGAATGACAGAGTCCACGTTCCCGCCTGCTGCATCGACGGCAATTTTTCCCATGTGCTGGTAAAAATACACATTCGTCAGTGCACCAACCGTGAAGGCAACACCGGTCATCATAAGGATAAAAGGGCCACCGACCAGTACTGCCCGGTTTAATGACCGGTTCTCCCGTGCAGTCATGAACCTGACAACAAGTTGTGGCTGGGCCAGAACACCGATCCCAACACCAAGGACCAGGGTGGTTATCAGGGTGAACCAGATGGGTGATCCCAGTTCTGGCATCGACGCCCATCCGGTCATTCCCTGCCCGGCAAGTGCCTCCGGGACCAGGTCAGACATGGCAGCGAGTGCTTTGTGACCTGCAGTTACGCCACCGACAGAGATGTAGGTCAGTACCAGGAGGATTGTCATACCAATGAGCATGATTGCTCCCTGGAATGCATCGGTGTACATGACTGCGATAAGCCCGCCATAGATGACATAGAGAGCAACTATAACCGCAAATCCAACCAGGGCGGTAGTATAGGAGATGTTTAATGTAGTCTCCAAAAATCGTGCCCCTCCAATCAGAACTGCAGCGGTATACAGCGGCATCCCAAGCAGGATGATGATACCACTGATGAACTGGAGTTTTGGGGTATTGAAGATCTTCCCCATGAGGTCAGGGAACGTAACCGCTCCTGTCTCTGCTCCTTTTTCCCGGGTTTTCTTTCCGAAGAGCACGAATGCCAGAAGAATGCCAACCCCGATATTAAAGACCGTGAGCCAGATGAGTCCCATACCAAGGTTTGCTGCAACACCACCAAAACCCACGATGGCTGATGTTGAGATGAACGTGGCACCATATGAGAGAGCGATGATCACCGGATGACTATCCCGTCCGGCGAGCAGATAATCCTCTGCATGAATGGTCTTTTTGTACCCCAGGTATCCAAGCACCAGAGTTATGGCAACATACACCAGCACAAGGATGATGGTAACCGCCGGGTCAACTGCCATGATCGCGTCCTCCTTTGTTCCAGTTCAACGCTCCGTAAATTACACAGGCAATAGCAAGGCCTATCGCTAATGCGTACCCCATCCAGATAGCAGGGTCTGTTATACCAAATACTGCGAACATGTTTATCGAACCTCCGGTAAACTGTCAGTGAATATCAATACCGGGGACCGGAAAGAGCCGGCCCCCTATCTAAACACGAAGAAAAAAGGAACGAAAAATAAATTGCTGACGGAAGGTATCCACTGCTGCTTCAATTTACCAATATAATGTATCACCTGGTTCAGTATAAAGTATACGCTGGTGCATGTATGATCTGAGAAAAGGGAGATGTGTTCAGGACTGGTTTATTTGATTCTCGTCCTGAGTCATCATGACAATAGAGGTGGTGGTATTCATAAGAACTGGAGGAGCAATGGTCTGTGGTCCTCCGGCGATGATATGGATCATCCCATCGCGATACCAGTCATTGTTCCCTTCATCACGCTCCGGTACAAGATTGCCCGGGTCCACATCCATGAGGATTCCGTACCTTCCTGCAACAATATCACGGGGAATGGTAAAGGTCCGTGTCGTACTTGCCTGTCCTGTTGCCGGCACTGATCCTACTTCCCAGGTTCCAAGAAGCAATGGCTCAGCTGCCTGAACCGACCGGTTTGTCAGGTACAGATCAACATAGAATTTTCCCGCGTCAGATCCTCCCCTGTTTTCCACCGCGGCAATAACCCGTATCTGGTCACCCGGTCCTGCACGGGAGGGGATGATGAGTCCGGATCCCAAAAGGTCTGCATCACTGCCATCAGGGAGCGGGTCTGCGATACGTATCGTTTTTTGTTGTACTTGTGCAGTCTCTTTTCCCATGACCTCCCTGACAAAGTTATATGCGCCATCGGCAAGGTCAAGGGGCAAAAGGAAGGTCTTAACGCTTGAATAATCTCCCCCGGATGTTATCGACTCAAGATCTGCTGATCCAATCGGTACCCGGGTCGCACTCCCCTCACTTTCATTTACGAGATAATAGGAGATGGTCACCGGCCCGCTATCATCATCTCCTGCATTTTTTACCACTTCAATCACCGTCAGTGAACCGCCCGCATATCCGGTTTCACTCACGATCAGTCCCTCTGATGTAATATTCACTGCAGCATGGGCCGGGAGCATAACGGCAAGGAATACTATCATCAGCACCCATCCGGTACGAATGGTCATAACTGATGATTGGAGAGCGTTCCCATAAAACCTTTCCAGATGGATTAACCGATTGTATCACTAACATTAAGATGATTCATTATGTTTACGCTGGTTCTGATTCGTCATGGAGAAAGCCTCTGGAACCGGGAGAACCGGTTTACCGGCTGGCGTGATATTGATCTCTCCCCTCAGGGCATTGAGGAGGCTAAAGCTGCCGGAAAAGCCCTCCGGGAGCAGGGTTTTGAGTTTGATCTCGCCTATACGTCAGTCCTGAAGCGTGCTATCCGGACACTCTGGCTTATCCAGGAGGAGATGGACCTGATGTGGATTCCGGTCATCCGGACCTGGCGCCTCAATGAGCGACACTATGGAGCTCTGACCGGCCTCAATAAGATTGAGACGGTGGAGAAGTACGGTCAGCAGCAGGTCCATATCTGGAGAAGAAGTTATGATATCCCTCCGCCTGCCTATACTCCGGATAACCAGGACAATCCGTCCTATCACCGCCGATACCAGGAGATTGCAAAGAACGATCTCCCGATGACCGAATGCCTGAAGGATACAGTGGCCCGGTTCATCCCCTACTGGAATGATGAGATTGCTCCGGTCATCAGGTCAGGAAAGCGGGTTATGATCACCGCTCACGGGAACAGTCTGCGGGCCCTGGTCAAGCATCTTGATAATATCTCCGACACTGACATCCCCGAGCTGAACATCCCGACCGGGATACCGCTGGTGTATGAACTGGATGACAACCTCAAACCAATAAGGCACTATTATCTTGGCGATGAAGAAAAAGTAAAAGCCGCCATGGAAGCGGTGAAAAACCAGGGAAAAGCGAAATAATTATTATAGGCCGAGCACGTCGGTCAGGAAATACTCATGCATCCGGAGGTCATGACTGATCTCCGGGTGAAAGGAGAGGATGAGTTTTTTCCCTTTTTTTGCCGCCACAATCCCCTGTGGTATCTCTGCAAGACTGGTAACATCAGGCCCTGCTCTGGTAATGACTGGTGCCCGGATAAAAATGGCATGAAACGGGGTATCAAATCCGGCCATGTGAAGATCTGCTTCAAATGATTCCCGCTGCCTTCCGAATGCATTTCTGTTGACGGTGATATCAAGCAGGTCAAGAGGGGTAAACCTTGTCTCATCGATGAGGTCCCGTGCTGCTACAACCATGCCGGCACAGGTTGCGAAAATGCCCCCCTCAAAATTTTGAATGATATTCCGCATTCCGTTCTGATCTATGAGCCGCATGATTGTGGTGGATTCACCACCCGGTATTGCAAGTGCTATCAGATCAGAAATCTGCTCCGCTTTTCGAATGGGAATAACCGGGATGGTCAGTCCCAGGTTCTGTATTGCCGACTCAAATGCCGATATATGCTCTGAAACATCTCCCTGGAGTGCCAGGACACCAACCGCAGCGTTACCAGCCACGGGTTGAGAGCACCTCTTCAGGCGGGAGGGCGTGGATATCAAGACCACGCATTGCATTACCAAGACCCTTTGAAACCTCTGCAATCACTGCAGGTTCATTGTAATGGTTTACTGCCTCAACAATCGCCTTTGCCATGAGTTCCGGCTGATCAGATTTGAAAATTCCTGAGCCGACAAATACTCCGTCACTGCCCAGTTGCATCATGAGTGCTGCATCTGCCGGTGTTGCGATACCTCCTGCTGAGAAGTTCACGACCGGAATGCGCTGGCGTTTTGCGGTTTCAATTAACAGATCTGCCGGTGCTTCAAGTTCCCGTGCCCGTTTCACGAGTTCAATCTCTTCCATTCCCTTAAGCCTTCTGATCTCTGACAGGATAGTCCGGTTATGACGGACTGCTTCAACAACATTTCCCGTACCTGCTTCTCCCTTGGTACGGATCATCGCTGCTCCTTCGTTTATCCTGCGCAGTGCTTCACCAAGGTTGCGTGCACCACACACAAAAGGAACGGTGAATTGTGTCTTATCGATATGGTATTCTTCGTCAGCAGGAGTAAGAACCTCTGACTCATCGATCATGTCAACACCCAGTGCCTCTAGCACCTGTGCTTCAACGAAATGACCAATCCGCGCTTTTGCCATGACCGGAATGGAAACCGCGTCCATGATCTCAACTATCTTTTTCGGGTCTGCCATCCGGGCAACGCCGCCTGCTGCTCTGATATCTGCAGGAACACGTTCAAGGGCCATAACCGCAACTGCTCCTGCGTCTTCTGCAATACCGGCCTGTTCGGCAGATACCACATCCATTATTACGCCCCCTTTTTGCATGGACGCAAATCCCCGTTTAATAAGTTCGGTGCCGAACCGGAGGTCTTCAAGTATCATATCCCGTATATGTTGGGCGCACCGTCCAATAATACTAGTGCGATACTGGCAAACAAACAAAAAAGGAGGGTTGAAAGACGAACCGTCCTGATTATTGAGGGACCGGCTTTTCGAAGGGTGGTAATCTTCTCTCCTATCCGGTATACTCCGGGCTTTTCAAACTGTATTCCTTCACCTCCGGCTATCAGGGACATGGGAATGCCACCATTAAATCCGGGTCTCTTTTTCCGGTCACGAGTGAAGGTAACGATTGCAGGTTTGAGTCTTCCTTTCAGGGTATATATGATGAAAAGCAGAAGGCCACATATCCGTGCCGGAATGAATGAGAAGATATCATCCATCCGGGCAGCACACCATCCCAGGTTTTTTCGCTCATCAGTATACCCAAGCATGGCGTCCATGGTGTTCACCGCACGGTACAGGGCAGCACCCGGAAGACCAAGAATGAGAAACCAGAACAGGGGAGCGATGATGCTGTCATTGAGGTTTTCCGCAACCGACTCATAGGCAGCGGAAAGGGTCTGTTCCTCAGTCAGTACTGATGTATCACGCGAGACCAGGAGAGATGCATGCCGCGATCGTTCCTCTTCCGACACTGCAGCTCTGACTGCCTCTGCATGCTCTTCCAGTGCTCTCCAGGCAAAACAGATCTTTAAAAGAAATGGCCCGGCTATCAGATATGCATACCATGGCGCTACAATTTGAAAGAGCGCAAATGGCAGGGTAAAAAGAATAACTGTCCCGGTCCACCCGATAACTCCTGCCAGTCGGTGCAGGGATGTCGGGTAGATGTCCGGTCTTCCCCACCAGCCGATAAACCGGCCTATCAGAGCAACCGGATGGAGTGATGTTTTTGGATCTCCACACACCCGGTCAATAAGAAGTGCAAAAAAAAGAACTGGAATTTGAATTATCATCAGGATTATACGTTCTGGGGAAGAAGATTTGGAATGCCGTCTTCTATTGGGTATGTAACCGAACAGGCGTGGCAGATAAGTGACCCGGTGATGATCTCAATGTCGTTCTCTTCTGTCACTTTCAGCTCAAGGTCACCCTTGCATACCGGACAGCAGAGGATATCATACAATTCGCGCTTCATTCGTATTCAGCCCTTATATCAATAATCTGGGAAAGTTCGGGTCCGGTGGAGATGAGCGTTATCGGTGCACCGATATCATCCTCGGCCTGTTTCAGGAAATCTTTTGCCGTTTTGGTAAGCTGTGAGTACTGGGTTGCACCAAAGCAGGAGGGATCCACATGGTCAATTCCGGTAATTGCTGCCTGGGTACATCCATTTACCATAGCAGCATATCGTGCCATCTCACCATCCCATGTCCCGATACGTCGTTCTCTGCCGGTGACGGTCCCAAACTCCTGGATTCCTTTTTCATGCGCCTTATCGCTGGACATCTCAGTCGAGAATGGTCCTTCTCCAACCCGGGTCGGGAAGGCTTTAAACACAACGATGACATCATCCACCCTGGTCGGCCCGACACCATTATCTGCAGCCATCTGGGCAGCACAGGTGTCTTTGCTGGTAACGAACGGATAATGACCAAAATAGAGGGAAATTCCAAAACCCTGGGTACCTTCGATAACGACATTCTCTCCGTTGTCAAGAGCGGTATTCACCTCAAGTGGCACATCAGTAAGATAGGATGATAACTCCGGAATATCACGCGCAAGTCTGGCAACCCGCATGGCACGATCCCTGTTAGCCGGGCCACACCCGGTTCCGGTTGATCCAACCTTCTTTGAAAGGTGCGTGTTAGTTTTATCCTCCTCGATATGTGATTCATCTATGATTGCACACCGCTTGTCAAGGAAAATCCTGCCTTCAACCCCGAGAACCTCAATCTCGTGTTTTAATACCCGTGGATCAACCAGAACTCCGGTTCCGATCATAAGCCTGGCATCAGGATACACAAATCCGGAAGGACACATGCGGACGCCGAACTTCTTCTCACCGACCATAACGGTATGGCCTGCATTCGGACCGACACCTCCCCGTGTGATTATTGTCGGGCAATCCTGGTGAGCAACATGAGAAACAATCTTTCCTTTCCCTTCGTCACCAAAGTTACCGCCCACGATTATTGTACAACTCATCCAACCTATTGCATAGGAGAACGAGAGAAATAAAGATTTAGATTATTGCGTGATCGATGAACCTTACCAGTCGTCCATCTCACGTTTCGCAATGAGATCATCTGCCTCATCATTCAGGCCAAGACTTCGGAGGCATTCCACCTTTGCGTCATACACTTCCGCATGGTTTGGTTCAATCCTGATCACCCGGTCAAAACACTTGATCGCCTCTTTGCAGTTATCAGTCTTTGAAAGACAGTTGCCTAGTTCAAACCATGCATCAGAGTCCTGTGCATCCTGCTTTAATATCTCTTTAAAGCAGCCGATTGCAGATTTGAAGTCTTTCAGTTTCATCAGGCTGATACCTTTATTGAAAAGGGCATTGACATCCCCGGGAATGAGCTCAAGTATCCTATCAAAACACTCGACAGATTCCGGATGCCTGTCAATCTCCGCAAGAGCGGATCCTTTGTTGCTTAATGCATGAAGATTGGCGGGATCTATCTCAAGGACCATGTTAAAGCAGGGGATTGCCTTGCTATACCGGCCCATAAAAAAGTAGTTAATTCCCATATAAAGCCAGTACCGGGGATCCTTATCATTGAGTTTGAGGGCCTCCTCAAAAGCCTCAACTGCTTCCTGGTACCTGATGAGGTTCATAAAAGCGAGGCCTTTTTGGAAATATGTATCCTCATCAACCGGATTAAGTGAGGAGGCTTTCTCAAAATGCCGAATTGCATCCTCAAATTTCTGATTTGTGGCATAACGGATACCTTCAGATTTCCAGCGTTCTGCCTCTTTGTCACTGATAGTATCAACCATAGATCATCCTGATTCCGGTATCACAAGATTACCCGCAGACTGCATTAAAGATATTCATCATTTCTTCCGTGTGGTTCATCACCGGAGAAGAAAAATACTGTTATGGATTTCATCCGGCAAAATCCGGATACTCAGATAAATACATCGAAAGGCAGAAAAAAAGCCTGGAATGATCTGCCAATTCTATTTCTGGCACTCATTCCCATGGTGATCATTGTTCCGGTACTGCCCTCTGAACCGTCAGCACGACCGGTAATACTGATATTCCTGACATTTCTCTTCATCACCGG
>CAZEWE010000110.1:0-8837 GCA_964515765.1 uncultured Methanospirillum sp.
TGGCAGCAGGCAGGACGGGCCGGCCGATCAGTCTCTGATGCCCTGGCCATTCTTATCGCAATGCAAAATCCGCTTGACCAGTTTTTTATGCGGCATCCGGAGGAGTTCTTTGCCCGGCCCCATGAACATGCCATCATCGACACGAAAAATCCCTATATCCTCTCTGGTCAGATCCTCTGTGCCGCATCTGAACTGCCGGTCAGACCTGAGTCTGATATCCGCTGGTTTGGAAACGGGATCACCAACCATCTTGATGCACTGGTAGAGAATGGCCTTGTTGCAGATACCCCACGGGGATATGTCTACACTGGGAGAAAGAGGGCAAGCGAACTGGTTTCCTTGTCCCAGATCAGTGAAGTCTGGACGGTGGAGGTCAGAAACCGGGTTATTGAGACACTGGATATCAGGCAGGCATGTCGCGAGGCCCATCCGGGTGCGGTCCTGTTACACCAGGGGGAGCGGTACATGGTAAGCACCTGGGATTTTGACCGTCACCGGATCTTCGCATCACAGGAGGATCCCGGGTACTATACCAAGGTGAACCATCAGACCGGTGTTCAGATCAGGGAGCGGTTGATGAGTCGGGAGATTCGGTCTGGAACCCTCTGCCTGGGGAGAGTTGAGGTATCAGAACTCTATCACGGGTATCGCCGGCTTATTGATGAAAGGACCATCTCCACCGAACCACTCTCCCTTGAACCGATCACCTTTGAGACGATATCGGTCTGGATTGAGTTCTCCCAGGAGGGGATGGGTGCCTTATCAGCAGACCGGGATGTTGGCGGCTCCCTTCATGGCGCAGAACATGCTCTCATTGCCATGATGCCGTATCATGTCCTCTGTGACCGGTGGGATTTAGGGGGACTCTCATCGGCCAGCTCTGCAGAGGTCAGGGGAAAACCGGTCATCTTCGTCTATGACGGGTATGAAGGAGGTATCGGCCTTGCAGAACGTGCATACCATATTTATGAAGAACTCTGCGAGTCGGCGGAAAAGATGGTCCGGGAATGCAGATGTAAAGACGGATGTCCGGCCTGTATTTACTCGCCGAAATGCGGGAATGATAACCAGCCGCTTGATAAAAAGGGGTGCATTGCGCTTCTAAAACATTGTGCAGATCTGACCTGACGGGGAATTTATTTCTTCTCTTTGGCCTTTGCCTGTGCTGCCGCCTCTTTTCGTTTCTTAAAATGATCAGTTATCTTTGAAATATGTGCTATTTTATCCATCTCAATCCCATAAAGGGTAAATCCCTTCTTATCCACCGAGACAATCTTGTAGAGCTGGCGTATTTCTTCCGGTACCCGCATCCCGGGAATTGATCGCATATTGATGAAATTGTCAATCTGTACCTGGAAGTTTTTCTTGAGCAGTTCCCGAAGTTCCTGAATGTCGTTGCGGAGCGTTCTGATATCTTCCTGGTTCCAGTGCAGGATCTGATGCTCAAGTTCTGAAATCCGGTCTATTGCCTCTTTGCTCTTCTCAATATGTTCATCAACGGCCTGTGACAGAGCCATCTCGGCCATCTCAGCGCTATCGATATTTTCATATTGCATGATAATTTCCCTTATTCTGTATACGTGTACCCTGCAGCTAAAATCAATCTTGTTCCTGTTCCCCCTCCTGACCCAGGACCTGCAGGTGAGAAAGCCGGTGCGTTCTCAATAGACTGACGAGTTCAGTGGCAGCACGGGAAACCTGGGGTGTCAGCGGGGTGTCAGGGTCAAGGCAGCCGGGCTGGATTCCGATAAAGGTGACATGTGAATGGGGGGCACACTGCTCAATGAAGAAGGTAAGGGGGAGTTGATGCGTCCCAATCCCGTAGTCCCTGATATACTCCGGGGGAATGATCCTGATACTTCCCGGCGAAAGTCCCATGTGAACGGCATCGACGACGACGATATGATCTGGTTTTCGTTCCCGTATCGGGCGGATAAAATTCTCCGGAACAATGCCGGCATTCATGACCAGCCAGTCTGAATCCTGGAGTTCTTCCGCGATGAAAGGGCCTACTCCATCATCCCCGAGCAGGTCATTTCCAATACCAAGGAGTAGATCCACAGATATGTACCACTCCCTCCTGACTTCAAACAACCGGTATGGTTTGATAATTATTTTATAAGTTACCGGCCAATTTTCAATCAATGGGCTTAGAAAAACTGGAAGACATCGTTGATATCCCCTATCCGCAACATCCCCACTGTGCCACGGTCCTGGTCCTTGACACATCTGCATCCATGTCAGGCAACAAGATAGCAGAGCTGAACGAAGGGCTTCGTATCCTCACCGATGAGCTGAAGGAGGATGATCTTGCAGTAAAACGGATTGATCTTGCCGTGATAACCTTTGGGAAAGGGGTGGAACTGGTCAGGCCCTTTACGGGGATATCTGCATTTGATCCCCCTGAGCTTATCGCCGGCGGGTATACTCCGATGGGCGAGGCCATCCTTGAGGCGGTCAGGGTTGTTGAAGAGCGGAAGGCTGAGTACCGCACTATCGGAACCGATTACTACCGGCCCTGGATATTTTTAATCACCGATGGTCAGCCGACTGATATGCGCAAAGGTGACGAGACATGGGAGAAGGTCATTGAGGCGGTGCATGGAGGAGAAAAGGAACATAAATTCCTCTTCTGGGCACTTGGTGTGGACCAGGCAAACATGACTCTGCTCCGCGAGATATCCCCTGCGGGCAGGACGCCTCTCATGCTCAAGGAAGCGAAATGGGCCGAGATGTTCCTCTGGCTTTCAAAGAGTCTCTCACAGATATCAGACTCCCGGATTGGTGAACAGATCTCACTTGAAAATCCGGTTGGTCCCGAAGGCTGGGGAGTAATCCAGCTCTGATACCTCATGCCTGCCGAACAAGCCAGATCCAGATCCTATATCGCCTGTGGTGCATCGGTTGCAGGAACCAGGCATATTCGTGACCAGATACCCTGTGAAGATGCCTGGGCCAGAGTCATCCTTTCCGATGCCCTCATTATCGCGGTAGCTGACGGTCTCTCATCAGCAGAGTACGGAGGAAAGGGGGCAGAGATTGCCGTATCTTCCAGTGTCCGAATAGCCGCAGACGCATATAGGGCCGGGGACCAGGATATTACATCTCTCATCACAGCAGCGATGGGCGCCGGAAGGGAGCATATTGACAATTATGCCATTTCAGAACGACTTGATATCTCGTCACTCGCAACAACGCTGCTGATGGCCGTTCTCACCCCGGAAGGCGTTGTCTGTGGTCATATCGGAGACGGGGCCTGTGTTACCCTGTCAGAAGGAGAAGCATCCCTGCTCTCGATTCCCGGACCTGCCACGTATGCCAATGAGACGGCTGTCCTGACCTCACAGAACTGGGAGTCACAGCTTCGCATCTCACACGGAGCTGCCGATGCAATCATCTGTGCAACTGACGGATGCCAGGGGGCCCTTATCAGACGGGAGGATGGAGCATATGTCCCCTATGGTCCATTTGTCGTTCCGCTTGTCAGATCCCTTGAGCAGTATGTCGGTGAAGGCCGGGATCTGAACACCGAGATTGCCGATCTCCTCTCTTCTTCCCGCATGCGGGCACTCTCATCAGACGATATGACCCTGGCTGTTGGATTTCAAATCCCTGGTGAGCCTTTCTGATGGCCGGGTCGTCCGGATCTGAACCAAAAATCCGGATTGACCGTACCCTGATAGAGGTCTCCCCTCTCTCATCCGGTCCGGTTCGCGAAGAACTGGTCATCATGAATGAGGGAAAGGGGCGTCTGTATGGAAATATCCGTTCAGATGCAGACTGGGTCACCGTCCTTGACACCACCCTGAATACCACCTTCATCCAGCGGGTGATCCTTGAGATAAGACCTGAAAAAGCCCCGGTAAGCGGGGAGTCATCGGTACATATTCTCTCAACCGGCGGTATCGGGCGGGTAAAAATTGAGATCAGAAAAGCCCCGGCACCGGTATCAACGCTCCGAATGGATGAGAAGGTCTTCCAGTTTTGCGGTATTACCAGGGATGAGACGATCTCATTCTCACTGACTGTCAGAAACACTGGTCCCGGATTTCTATCAGGGACCGCAGTCCCGCTCTGTGACTGGATTGAGATACCTGCCCGGGGCATCTGGACAAGAACGGTGCAGGTCATTCCGATCAGAGTTATCACCTCAAAAGCCCCGAAGGCACGACACCCGATCGGAAGGATTCATGTAAAGACGAATGGCGGTGAGGAGACGGTTGAGGTATCCATTCACCGTTCAGCAGAGAAAGGACCGGTCCCCCGGTTTATCCCCTCCTCACTCCGTATATCCTGGACGGTCCGGGGTATCATCGAAGAGCGTCTTATTGTCAAAAATACCGGGGCCGGAGTCCTTCGGGGAACGATTCCTTCTAAATACCCCTGGATAACCGCAGTCCCGTCAATATTCTCCGTTACTGACAGCACTATTGTTACCATCAGGGTGGATACCCGCCTGCTTCCGGGAAATGTTCCCGCATCAGTTCCGCTGGTGATCATCACCAATGTCGGACCATTCACATTGAATATTGAGATCGCCCGTTCATATCAGGTACAGGAGAAACCACGGCTTCGTCTTCCCAGAATTAAGACCAGATCGCGAATGACCGTCCTTGACCAGCATGGCGGTCAGCTGCAGATAGTTTCATCCGGTAAATCAGGCGGAGAAGGGGAGATATGGTATGTGGAAGGTGATGAATCGAGATGTGTGAAGATCTTTCATCCGCACCGGAGCAGCCCGGAGATGGAAGAGAAGATTCGGATCATGCAGAAAAGTCCGATTCGGATTCCTTCTGGGACCGGGATATGCTGGCCGTCCGGTATTATCGTCTCTACGTCCACTCCGTCCCGGTTTTTGGGATATATGATGACCCGCCTTGATAGCCATTTCATGCCGGTGCATGCCTGGTACGATAAGCCGGATCAGGATTTTTCCTCCTCCATAAAGGCAGCAGCACGGCTGGCCGGTCTTGTTCATGCAGTGCATGCATCCGGTCACTGTGTCGGCGATCTTCGTGAGAATAACGTTTTTATAAGCACGAACGGTGAGATATGCCTCATTGACACCGATTCGTTTCAGATCACCGACCCATCATCCTCACGGACATGGTTCTGCCGGGTCGGGACCGGTGAGTATCTTCCCCCTGAGCTGATTGACGGATCATTTGAGAAGCAGGATATTGATCGGCTCTTTGCTGATCGGTTTGCCCTTGCCGTTCTGATCTTCAGGTTCCTGATGCAAGGGGCCCATCCCTACCAGGGGCGGGGACCGCTCATCGAGGATGCACCAACCACCCCTGATAAGATTATTCGTGGTCTTTTTGCCTATGAAGGGAAGATACCCGGTCTGTACCCTCCGGACTATGCCCCGCCATATGACCGGATCCCGTCATCGGTCCGTGCCCTGTTTCATGAGGCATTTGTCACCGGTCATCAGCACCCGCAGACAAGACCCGAACCCTCACGATGGGCCCAGGTTCTGGGATTCCGTTCTGATAACCGGGTATCCGGATCAAAACCGGTAGATGAAATCAGAGTTACAGAGTTAGAAATAAAAACAGAGCCTGACCCAACATCGGTACCAGCAAAACAGGTTGTACCTGACTATGTCGATGATGAGGGAAGTCCGATCGATGTTGGAGGAAGAATTATCCGGGTATCCCATGGGGAGATTCGAAGAACTGACCGATCCGGATTTCAGCTCCTTATCAGCACGAACCGCCTCACCCCCCTGGTATCATGTCCGATCAGCCATATCCCGCCATCAGTAATTGTTCCCGGACAGATGGTCTACCAGGATCAGGGTCCTGAAAGAAGGATACATTACCTTATTCCGGAAGTTGATTTTACCCGGTATGTTCATTGGCACGAGGCAGCAGACTTAGAGAGTCGGATATCATGGAGGGGACAGAAATTTTCCTTCAGGTACCGGGTTGCTGCCTGCACAAATCTTCTCTCCGCTCTTCTCTCCATGTGTCGGGTGGGACTGTATCCATTCAGCCTGTCATCCCGTTCTGTCTTTGTCGGCCCGGACAGTTCGGTCAGGGTTGTTGCAGTATTGCAGGAGCAGGTGAGAACCGATAAAGAAGATACCATCTCCCTGCTTTCAAATATCAGATCCCTTCTCTGCATGATGATGATGGACGGATGTGATCCCGTTCAGGTTTTCAGTCATAGAGCCCGGTTCTATCGCTCCTATGTTCCTTCTCCTGATCGGATTCCCTTTCCGATGAGGAGTATCTTTTCAGGATCATCAGATCTTACTGGGTCACTCGAAGATATCCTCTCCGGCTGGTTTGAACGGTCTGAACATGCATTCCTGTCCCTTGTTTCCTGCCTGACTGATCCTGATCACTGGTTTAGTCTCTTCCCCGGAATTTGCCCGTTCTGCTATCCGGATCGGTCTGCACGTGCCTTGCTGGCCCCCCTCCCATTGTGCTGCTCATTACCGACGAGAATTGTGTTTCTCTTGTCAGCACCCGTTCATACGGTCAGACATCTGAAACGAAGACGGGTACATCAGGAACGGATAATAATTCCCGTCATTCTTCTCCCATACTGTATGATCATGCCCCTCCGGATTTCTACAGGAGCCATACCATTTCTTGCAGCCCGGAATGGTGATTTCGTTTTCCTGCCGGTACGCTATAAACGCTATCTTCCCGTGTGCATTCCCCGGATGACCACTGCTCTTGTCATTATCCCTCCGGTGTTTTCACTTGAGGCACTGATCCTGAAGAGGTTTGATATCTCGCTCATTGATGAGATGCGATGGGTATCCTCACTGGAACAGATGAAAGGGAACTTCTTCCCCAGGCTCATTCGTGTAAAGCGGGTACGGCGTCAGTATGTGAGAAAAACCATATCTGTCATGTTGTTTCCCGGATTTTTTGAAAAACCCACGAAACCTGCTCCATCAAAAGGGAAGAAAGGAAAGAAGGGGAAGACAAAGGGAACCCTGTCGAAAAAATTAACTGAATTTATCGAGGAATTTTTCGGATAAAAAGGATACGGGTGTCTGAATCGAATGGATGGTGTCGTTATTCCTCTCTGATTCCACTTTTCACCGGGTTAATTCTTCCTCCGGTCTGCTCATGAATTGGTGACGGAATATACTTGAGATAGGCGATAAATTCATCGACATCAAGTGCTCCATATCCAACAAGTGTTCCTTCTTTCATTCCGGTATATCCGTCTCCTCCATGAGCCAGGTAATCTATTGTTGCAACTGTGTAATTTGCGTTCATGTCCATCTCTTTTCCGTCAATGGTGATACTGGTCACCCGGGCAGATGGATCCCTCGATTCATCGTAGGAGTAGGAAAACCCGGATATCTGGAGGAGATGGTCCGGTTTTACCGTCCGCGTCCATTGCTGATTGAGCAGGTCTTTGATCTGCTGCCCGGTCATTTCTATGGTGTAAATCTGGTCATGGAAGGGCAGGACCGAGTAGGCATCGCCGGTTGTAATCTCACCAGCATCGATATCTGCACGAAGGAACCCGATATTCAGAATGCTCAATTCGGTCTGCATATCCCATCGGAATGCATCGGTTGCGATATCGTAGAGCAGTGCTTCCCCATTTGCATCCGGATTCCTGGTGAGGGGGATGTCTGTTGTCGCGATAACCTCACTGATAAGCGGTGCAACGGTGCTGTTAACTGCATCGAGCAGTTCCTGGGAGTTCTCATCCGGTGTGAGTCCGGGTCCCTGATCTGCATATGTGGTGACAATGGTTGCCGTCTTGTTCACAATATCCTGTGTTTGCGGGTCAAGCTCAAGGGTCACATCAGCAAATGCCGAGCTGTATGAATATGCCTGAGTAACAAGCGTCGGTTTCCCACCGGCATTTGGCAGGTACTGGTTCGTGAATTCATGGGAATGGGCTGATAATACCACGTCCACGTCTTCATCCAGTCTCATGACTATCGAAGCAACCCTGCCGGAGAGATCCCCGGTCTCCTGTGTCGGACCATCATACGGTGTCTGGGTTCCTCCTTCATGCAGGAGAACGACAATTGCATGAATTCCCTGTTCCTGAAGTACTTTGACCTGGGTATTGATGGCATCCGCTTCATCGGTAAAGGTGACCGGTTCGACATCATCAGGTTCAGATATTTCACCAGTTAATTCAGTGACTGCACCGATGAATGCGACCGGGATTCCCCCTATGTCCTCAATAGTATATGGCTCAAGGAAGAGGTCGTCTGTTCCATTCCAGAAGACATTTGCAGCAACAACCGGCCAGAGTGGTCCAGGATAGGGATCAACCAGGTGGGTAATGTTCGTCCCATCATTCCCTCCTTTCATCAGCCGTTGTAACTCGGAGATGTTGCGATCAAATTCATGGTTACCAAGGGTCCCAATGACTCTGACTCCCGTTGTCTCAATTGTGTCTGGTTTCTTCCAGTCACCGGTTACAAACCGGTTGAAGAAGAGTATCGCCGGTTCATCGAGGAGTAGATTTGATTCTGCCGGTGATGCTCCGGTCATATCACCAGGAAGGGCGATGATTGTGTTATTCGCTCCGTATGTATCAATTGCATCAGAGAGGTATCCGCCAAGAACCGGTATACTCCCGGCCGGAGATCCATTCATTTTCTGTCCTGGACCGAGTTGTCCGTGAAAGTCGTTCACTGCAAGGATGTGAAAAGATACGGGCTCCTGTGCCTGGTCATCAGCGGCGGTCGGGATGAAAACAAGGCTGATGAGACACAGGATGGCGAGAATGCCTGCAATCCGAAGGGTGCGATGTGGGGGATCAGGCATGATTGGATGACGTTGCATGAGAGATCCTCTGCAGGATATGATATGAAAGTATAGGTCGGGTACCACAGG
>CAZEWE010000111.1:0-8581 GCA_964515765.1 uncultured Methanospirillum sp.
CGGCCATGCATAGTACACTGACTGCATCAATCATCTTTGTGGTATTATTGTAGATCGGGTCGGCTTTAAACGCAGTAAATGCGGTATCTGGTACTGATCCGATAAGACCCATCAGAAAGGCTGAGACGATGGATGCCAGGGCAACTACCAGGGCGACCATCAGTATCTCTCCGATTACCTCTGAGACTGCAGGATCATTCGTGTTTTTGGGTATTCTGCTCATGATATGTACCTGTCAGTTGGCAGATATATGTATTTGTGTATTTTCTTTATAAATCTGGCATTGATAGTACGGCACGTGTACGGTATGTAATGTTTTTTGAATAATGACTGATTATTCGACAAATTTTCAAAAAAGACTATTTAAAAAAGGTTTTTAGTGTCTGTCATCACGACCCTCTCTACTTTAGGTGATCTGGTTCCTATGACTCATTCACGAGAGAGGAAAACAGAGGCCGTTCTATCTGGTATCTTTTTTATTACAGTATAAAAAAAGGGGCTGAATGTCAATTATATACTGATTATTGCATCACCTTTCTTCATCAGCAGGCTTATGATAATACTCATAATCCCAAACAGCAGGCAGTAAATTCCGATAAGGACAATAACAAGCATCGATCCAGCAGTGGGAATAGGCACAACTCCGATAAGGAGCCCGAATACTAATGCAATAAGCCCGCTTATCCAGAGAAGGAATCGGTGGGGCATTTCAGAGAAGGAGATTGCAAGCCCGACTTCAGCGATACCGGTGATAATCAGCCATATGGCAATCAGGATTGTATATACCACAACCATCCATACAGGGGAGATGAAGATCAGAATTGCTATTATCACACCGATTAATGAGAGAATAAAAACCGGTATCCTGTGTGCTATTTTTGATTCGGGAGACATAGCCATCCCACCGGTAAGCACTGAGATGATGAGCAGGAATATTCCGATAATATACGCTATCAGATCCTGCATCGCAACCGGTACCGCGAAACAGAGAATTCCGATGATCAGGCCGAAGATTCCACGGGCTAAAAAGCCCCCACGAGTAATAATTTCTGCAGTCATGTCTTTCAATCCTTTCAATCTTTTTTGATAGATTTAATCACACATTCATTCATTTTCAAGTTGTTTCTTTGCTTCCATCAGTCGTTTGACCTCTTCATCAGACACCGTCGGGTAAGAGAGCTTCAGTCCGTTTATCGCTGTAACAATCGCTTCTGCAACAGCAGTCCGTGCAACCCACTTATAATCACCTGGAATGACAAACCAGGGAGCAATATCCGTCGATGTCTCGCTCAACATATCCTCGTATGCTCTGACATAATCATCCCAGTACTGACGTTCTGCAAGATCAGCAACGGAAAACTTCCAGTACTTCTCTTTATGATTCAGCCGGTCAAGGAGCCTCTTTTTCTGTTCTTTCTTAGAGATATGGAGGAAAAACTTAAGGATGAGGGTTCCATTCCTGACAAGATGTTTCTCAAATGCATTGATATCCTTATACCGACCTGCCCAGAATCCATCCTGTTCGGTTCCGATATGTTTGGGAAAGTCTGACAGGATCTGGGGATGCACTTTGGTGACCAGAACATCCTCATAATAAGACCGGTTAAATATCCCAATCTCCCCCCGCTGTGGCAACACTTTTGAATATCGCCACAAAAAATCATGATTATGCTCTTCAGCACTTGGAACCTTAAATCCATGGACAAAACACCCCTGGGGATTTACTCCTGACATGACATGTCTGATAGTTCCGTCCTTTCCGGCGGTATCCATTCCCTGGAGAATAATGAGGACGGCATACTCACGACCTGACCAGAGGATGTCCTGCACTTTTGCAAGATCCACCCGGTCTTTTTCCAGCATCTCCACCAGAAGATCCTTGGATCTGTCCTCGCCCAGCTCTTTCATGCGGTCATTTTGAGCCCATCCTGTATCGTAATCCTTAAGGCTGACCTTTTTTTCTGTCTTTACGACGAACTGTTCCAGATAATCTTTTATCTTCGGCCCTTTGAGTTCCATAGATTCACCCAATCTTTCAGAAATTTTCCGTCAGGCAGTTCCCCCTGATGCTGTCTCCTTTTGCACAGAGATGATATCATCAAGGACTTCTGCAATCTTACCCTTGTACTGGGACATATACAGGTTGTAGTATAGTCCTCTCATTGCCATGAGCTGGTCATGATTCCCTTGTTCTACTATTGCACCCGCATCTACAACCAGGATCTTATCACTATCCTTGATGGTGGAGAGACGGTGTGCAATCGAGAAAGACGTCACTCCTTCCTGTAATTTCCTGATAGCTCCCTGAATTACTTTTTCAGTCCGGGTATCTACATTGCTGGTTGCTTCATCCAGGATAAGCATTTTTGGTTTGGCTATCATGGCCCGTGCAATGGTGAGCAGTTGCCGCTGACCCTGGGAAAGATTTGCTCCACCGTCCAGCAGGACCGTATCATAGCCATGGGGAAGCCTTCTTATAAATTCATCACAGTCTGCAGCCTTTGCAGCTGCCATACACTCATCATCAGTTGCTCCTTCCCTTGCGTACTTCAGGTTATTCATGACGGTGTCTGTGAAGAGAATCGGTTCCTGGAGCACGACACCGATCTGCCTTCTGAGGCTGTCCTGGGTAATATCGGCAATATTTACGCCATCGACCAGGATCTCACCACTATCAATGTCATAATACCGGGTGAGAATGTTGATAATCGTTGATTTTCCTGCCCCGGTCGGCCCGCACAACCCTATCTTCATCCCCGGGGTTGCCTCAAAATCAGCATCTTTCATGACCCGCCGGCCGGGAACATAACTAAAATTCACCCCTTTAAAGATGATATGTCCCTTCACCGGAGGAAGCTCATTAGCCCCTGGCTTATCCTTCACGTCAGGCTGTGAGTCCAGAATTTCAAAGATCCTTCCAGCCCCGACAATCGCAGAGATCCAGAAGTTATAATTGAAGAAGATGAAGAAGAGCGGAAGCACGAAGAGGAGACAGAATGAGATGGCACTTGAGAGAGCTCCGATAGTGATCGTCCCATCATTGAGCATCTTTACTCCGAAAACCGCAACGATGGCGATAGAGATGAACGATGCCATAAGGCAGAGTGGCGTAATAAAGAGTGCCATGATGTGTGCCTTCTCTCCGGCCTTTGAGACATCATGGGATATCCCTGCTTCTTTCGCAGCCGATATGGACTGATGCCGGTTTGAGATAACGGTCCGTTGTCCTTCCAGGGTCTCTTCCATAACCCCGTTCAGATCACCAAGCCGGACCTGAAGCATGGTAAACGACGGGCCTGATATATGTGCCAGGACTGCAACAAAGACGGCAAGGATTGGGATGACCACCACTGCAACCCCGGCAAGGAGCGGGTTTAAAGAAAACAGAGCGGTGATTGTCATGATAAGCATAATTGCCGACTGGATGGTCAGTCCGAAGGGAGCCTGAAACAGGTTATTGATGGTATCCATGTCATTGGTGACTCTGCTCATCAGTTCACCAATGGGCTGCTTGTCAAAGAACCGGAGAGAGAGCGTCTGCATGTGCTCAAAGATCTCCTGTCTCAGCCGGAAGAGTGCATACTGGGTGACGTCGGTTAACATCCGGAAACCAAAGTACAGACATATGAGTGTCAGAATGCTGCACACTCCCATAATCAGGGCTTTATCCTGAATAAGGCTCATGTTCTTTGAGGTTGTCAGGATATTAATGACATCCCCAAGCAGGAGGTTTACATACAAAAATGTCAGTGTACCGATTACCAGGAGGAGAATTGCGAGCAGAAATGAACCTTTCTGGAGCATCAGGTATTTCATCAGCCGGCCAAGTGTTCCTTTCCGTTCTTTTTTCTCCTGAGTCGGCCCGGTTGCTGCATCACTCATGATACATCCTCCTTTCGAAGTCCGCCCAGTTGTGATGCAAATATCTCTTTATAGAGAGGGCTGCTGGATATCAGCTCTTTGTGTGTCCCGACTGCAACAATCTCTCCGCTGTCAAGAACGACAATCCGGTCCGCAGCAAGGGCAGTACTAACCCGGGATGAGATGATGAGTCTGGTCACGCCGGAGAGGAACTGAGGCAATGCATTGAGAATTCTTCCCTCTGTCTCCACGTCCACCGCACTGGTAGAGTCATCAAGTATCAGAATACGGGGTCTTGTGGCAAATGCCCGTGCCATGGAGAGCCGTTGTTGCTGCCCGCCAGAAAAATTCTGGCCTTTTCTAGAGACAGGAGCATCATACTTCTCCGGCAGGTTCGAGACAAACCCGTCAGCATCTGCAACCTCTGATGCTTTTACCGCCTCATCATAATTGATACCCGGATTTCCAAAGGTTACATTATCGATGATTTTTCCGGAAAAAAGGAAGGCTTTCTGAAGAGCAATTCCCACCACCTGCCGTAAGGTATCCTGGGGAATGAGTCTGACATCAACCCCGTCGATAAGAATTCTCCCTTTTGTCGGGTCATAGAACCGTGGTATCAGACTCATCAGTGTTGATTTTCCCGAACCATTCGCTCCCAGAAATGCAACTGTTTCACCAGGTTTTATCTCAAGGTTTATGTTTTTGAGTGCTTCTGTCTCTCCGGTCTTATCATATGCAAATGATACCTGTTCGAAGATCACTCCTCCTTTTACCGCCGAAGAATCAAGTGTCTGCTGATCCTTTTGATCCAGAACATCCGGCATGGTATTCCAGATCTCCCGCAGTCTTCCTGCTGATGCTTCTGCGGATACGATCTGGGGGATAAGGAGGGAAAGTTGCCACATCTGTGCGACGATGATGAACACGTACTGGAAAAATGCCAGAATTGCACCGACTTTCATCGTCCCGTCAAGAACTGCAGGACCACCGGAGAGAACCAGGAGAAATGTTGCAACTCCCATGATGAAGAGGGCGGATGGAAGTGTGAACGCATTGGTATGCAGAGGTGCAAGGTTTGTTCTTCTGAAATCTTCATTAATGTCTTTGAACTTGCTATTTTCAAACCTCTGTCTTACAAAGGCTTTTACTACTCTGATTCCTGCCATATTCTCCTGAAGGGCAGTATTGACAACATCATAACTCTCCTGCCTGGCTTTGAACTGTTTTTGCATCTTCATCATGGCGTACCCGAACGTCACCAGCGAGAGAAGAATTACAATTCCCAGAATCCAGAGAAGTGTAGGGCTGAAGAAAGCCACCAGCACTACAGATACCAGGATTGCAAACGGGGCCATGAGCATTGCCCTGAGCATCAGCTGAATCCCGATGTTGATCTGGTAAATATCACTGGTCAGACGGGTGAGCAGTTCTCCGGTTGAAAATGTGTCCAGGTTTCCAAATGAAAGGATCTGGACCTTTTGATAGATTCCGTTCCTGACATAATTACCTGTTGCTTCGGCAATACGAACTGAATATACCACATTAGCCATACAGAATATCCCGGTCAGGACAGCAAACAGGGTAATCAGAATGGCATCTTCAACTGCGAGATGCAGATCCTGGGCATGATTCACAATCGAAGAGACCTGCATGGGAATGAAGATCATGAATGCAGCCATAAGCAGGGCAAATACCTGGGATAAGGCAATCTTTCCCCAGTACCCTTTATAAATTACGGTCATATACCGCAGATTTGGTAATAATGGCATCAATACCTCCTTAAGACCGACATGAATCAGCCACAAATGTCCGGCTAACTTATCAGATGATAGGAAGTCTTGTCGGATGCTAAAAAAATCTTTTTTTGAGGTGCAAAAGAGAATACAAATGCGAAAGATTAAATATTTGGTATCTCCCATCAGGCCTTTTCAGGTTTTAGGCCAGAGGCTGCTGTATCGGTACATACTTGACTGAACCGGTGAGATGACGGGATCAGAATCTGGTAACGAATTTGGATGTTCCTCTGAATATGGGTGATTATCTGACTTTTGTAGTGTATCTATCTTTTCCGGAAGGTAAAATGAGGTGACATCTAGACCTGTTCCCTGATATTCAACCAGATTTCCATCCTCAAACACTCCCCGAATATTCCATCTCTCGGTGCATTGTTCTCCTGTTGCACGTAACCGCCCGATATCTGCCTGTATCATGTCCTGTGATGTTCGAATCAGACTTAGATGATCGAAAAATGCATCATATTCCTCTTCAGGATATCGGGAGATAAAGCAGGGATAGTCGGAATTATTGCTATGCGTAAGATTATATCCCAGATGAGTCGCAAAGGGCTGATTCATACCGGTTATCAAGCCTGTTTTGGAAAAGTTCACCATAAAGAGGATATGCTCATGATAAAGATCCTGATTTGAATGAATTGTTCTGTCATTCCCGGGCTCATCCCGATGATTAAGGTCATCTTTTACGAGAAGTGCAGCTCCTGGAGATCCATCATCAAATACAACCGGTATGCAGTAGGTGAACCTTTCATGGTCTGAATTTCCCTGGTCTGTTCGTTTTGGAAGGGCCATTTCTGATGGAATCCCCCGTACTGCATTAGTAAGCCCTTTCTGTATATCTTCTCCAAAGACCTCCATGAGGGAGTCCTTATTTATGAGCACTCCCCCCGCTGGATAATCTTCCCTCTGCAATATCTCCTCTGCCGGAGTATTTCTGGTAACAACTACAAGATTCTGATCAAGAATTATGACCGGTTCTTTGGCATATTTATGAAAGACTTCTGCAGGGACCCTGTTTGTCTGTTTGATATACCGTGCAGTTCCGATCTCGTTAATATCTACCTTACCCTGGGCCTGAAATATCTTCAGGTATTTTGCAAGGACATTTCTGTGTAATCCGGATTTTTTTGCCAGCTCTTTGATCGTCAGTCCTTCAGGCCTTTCTGAAAGAAATGGGGTTATTATCGAGTAGATTCGGTTATATCTATCCATGTTTTTTCAGGGATTTTCTGTCTGGGGATCATGTCAGGAGATTTTCGGGATATCCTTATGCACTACACAACATTCATCATCAATAGTTTTTAATAATTTTCTCTCGGTTGATTGTACAAGAAAGCGGTGATCACCATCTCCTCAAAAGACGAGTTATTGGATGCGATATTCATCGACGGGGCTTGTGCTGGAAATTATTGGGGGCTTCATTTTGACACGTTTCATAAGGCGGGATTTCATGCCCAACTGGTTACGGTTCTTGGAACAGGGGATGTGATGGATGGGGTAGAGGCATTTAAGACTATTCATCAGATAATTCGGCAAAATCCCGATAAATTGCTGAAAGTCACCCATATTGATGACCTCAATACGGCAAAGCGGGAGGGAACACTCGGGGTCATCTGCCATATGCAGGGGGCTGAGAATCTGGGCTCAGATATTGGGAATCTTAATCTGTTTTATGATCTCGGACTTCGTGTTTTACAACTTGCCTATAACCGGCGTAATTACTGGTGTGAGGGATGTCTCGAACCAGACCAGAGTACTGGTCTTAGTAACCTGGGACGGCGACTTGTCTCCGCCTGTAATGAGACTGGTATTGTGATAGATGGATCTCACTGTAGTACAGGCTCAGTTCTACAGGTCTGTGAGTTATCTGATAAACCTGTTATCTGTTCCCATTCGAATGCCTATGCCGTACATCCAAGCAGGCGAAATATTACGGATGAAGTGATCTTTGCACTCGCCGATACCAATGGAGTAGTCGGGGTATGTGGTTTTCCTCCGTTTGTCTCATCACAGCGTCCCTTGACCTTGCATCATTTTATTGACCATATTGATCATATTGAAAGCCTGGTAGGTATTGACCATATCTCTCTTGGTCTTGATTATTTTTACCGGGATTTTGAAGAGATGCATATCAAAAGAATGATTGATATCGGTCTTTGGGATGAAGAGACGTATGTAACCTCTCTTCCCTGGGTATGGCCTTCTGGCCTTGATGATATATCCCGGATAATACCCTGTCTAACATCGGCTCTGACAGATGCCGGGTATTCTTCATCTGAAATCCGGAAGATATTTGGATTAAACCTGATGAGAGTCTTTTCAGAGGTGTGGAAATAATGATGGCAGATAATGAAAAACCACAGGAGCCAGGATTCCCTGAAGGCGCAAAAAAGGATGTTACCGTCACCTTTCGGACCATTGCACATGTGTATGATGGTGATGATAAGAGCCCTGAAGCTGCCAGGGAACTCTCCGAAAGGGCAGAAGATGAGATTGGGAAATCGGTAGCCCAGTTTTTAAAAATGGTTCCTTCTTCAGAGCAGGGAAATCTTATCATCTGTCTCCCGTCTTCTGATCTGAATGAAAAGCGAAAAGATGACATTCCCAAGTCAGTCCGTCTTCATTTTCATACCCGGATACAGGATCTTGAACGTGACAGGAACCTCATCTGGTGGGCAGGATTACGGGAATTCCGGTTGACTATTGCGGTGCTTATCCCGGCTTTACTTGGAATAGCATCAACATCACTGTTTTCAAAAGACATTTTAGCCCTCATTGTCCAGAATATTCTGATTATCTGTTGCTGGGTAGTCGTCTGGCAGCCATTTCAGACTCTGGTATTTGATAGATGGACCCTTGCAGTCAGGATTCGTGTATATCAGCATATTACCAGCATGCCTATCCAGGTCAGGCCATATGAGCGT
>CAZEWE010000112.1:0-8537 GCA_964515765.1 uncultured Methanospirillum sp.
TACACCTTCTTTCTTCTCCAGCTGCATCGTGGAGATATCAAGGAGAGTCAATGTCTTATTCCCGCCATTCCGGGGCATTGATACATACGCAAGAATTTGCCTTAATGGTGATAAGGCCCATACCGTAACCGATTCATCCGGACCAGTGAGGGTAACTGTGGTTCCGGTTGATGTATTCACCATCATCAAAGTTCCATTATCTGCAGGTGGCGTGAGATCATCACCGGTGGTGAGCAGATACACGAGATTTTGTTCGTCTGATGTGAGAGCAAAATGATGAAGATACTCCATCTTCAGGATATCGTCATACACGAGATTTTCTGTTGTATCAGCAGAAACAGCCGGAAATATAATCGTTCCACAGCTGATTATTGCCATCAGGATAAAAATTACGTTCAGTCTTGACATACCATGAACCTCATTTTTCGATAAAACGATACGTTCCACCCTATCCTCTTGTTGAGTGATAAATTACTACTCCATCATGGTATCATTTATAAGTATCGGGAGTGCTGGATCTCATTTCTGAAGACATCATCACCATATTCGGTACATCTCTTCCGAGTATATGCAATAGTAGAGATATCGAGAGAATAAACCACTGAATAAAGAGCGGATCAATTCAGAAGAGGAATAGAATATGATGCAGAATTAAACAACTTCATATTCATATTGCATTATATTCCGCTCATTGGGCTCAAAAATAATCCCTACTGCAATTTTTCTTCTCGAATCCATTGCATATTTTTCCAGATATCCCCGTGTTTTGATCTGTTCCAGGGGTGTGGCATCACCAGATCTATCTATACCACGGACCTTGAACTCAAACACCCAGATTGCTGATTTTGTTTTCACGGTTAGATCGATACGACCCTTGTTGGAGGTATCTTCAGGGATAACCTCATATCCAAGACTTGCAAAAACCGTGTAGACGACACTGGCATAATACCCCTCATACTGTGAAACCGGATTGTTACGGTACCAGTCATGGGGAATAGAGGCAAATAACGAATGAAAGACCGGCTGTAGATGAGATGGTTCACCAGACTCCAAGACATCATACAGGGTGTCCCGAAGTGGATTTGGATCATATCCACAGAGAAATTCTGACAAGAGATAACTGAACGATGTTCGAACCTCATTATTCGGATATCCAAGAGTACACCAAAAACCCCTGACCGGATCAGAAGACCAGGACTTAATCGTCAGATATCCTGCCTGAAAAAGAAGACTTTCAGTCCGAATCCGCTCAGGTTCAAAGGATCGGAGAAGGTCATCCCCTGCAACCAGCCCATCGTATTCTGCCGGAAACCGTGGATTTTTTTGCCAGAGTGTAATGAGAAAGGTAGGCGTTCCAGTCTCAAACCAGTACGAACGATAGATCTTTTTCGAGAAGAGAAGGAGGATATCAAAGGGATTATACACAGACTCGCCGGTCCATGAATACCCATTGTACCACATCCTTACTGCATCAGAATCGAATTGGAGAAAATAATCTGAAAACACTGTTTCAAGATCTTTTTGCGTATACCCGCAGAGTGATGAGAATTTTTCATCAAGGGTGATATCATTCAGATTATTCAGACCAGAGAATATACCAGTCTTTGAAAATCGTGAAACACCGGTAAGAAAAACAAAATGGAGATACTCATCAAGGGGTTTGATGGAACTGTAAAAATCCTTAAGAATATCACGCATTTTTAACGCAACCGCTGTATCTTCCAGATTATCAAGAATTGGTTTGTCATATTCATCTATCAGTATGACTACCTTCCTCTTCGAATTTGATGCAATATCCCTGACTATATAGAGAAGCCTCTCTCCGGGCGATCCTTCGGTCCGTTGAAGGTTGAACTCTTCTTCCCATGAGTTAAGGAGTCGATGAAGACGCTGGAGAAGATCATCGGCTGTTGTCGTCGTCCCTCCTGCATGATCTATCCGGAGAATCGGATGACACGTTGAAAAATCCCAGCCAGCCTTATCTGATGCCAGATATAATCCATTAAATAAATCCCTTTGTCCGGAAAATGCACATGCCAGAGTGTCCAGAAAAAGACTTTTTCCAAACCGGCGGGGGCGTGATAAAAAGTAATATTTTCCTGAAGAAACGAGATCTGCCAGAAATGGAGTTTTATCAATATATGCATAGCCACCAGTACGTATTTCGGAGAAAGACTGGATACCGATCGGAAGTTTATGGAGTACCATGCACGTTATGGATAATATAGAAGGTATGAGAATATATCAGCTTGCAATGAAGAACCAGAGCAAACTCCATCATGGATGCACATACACCATTTACAGAACTATGGCATTACCCATCAGGAGCCAGAACTAGTACTCACAAGAAAAAGGGTACTGGTCAGTATCCTGAAACCAGGGTTCCGATCCGGTCAACCAACTGCTGATAGTCTCCAAGCCTTCCTGAAACTAATGACTGCTGTGCCTGCTTGTATAGACCGGATATCTGCCCGAGGATAGAGGATGACTGATTATCAACTGGTTGTTCTGCCCTTTTGGGGATATCCTGCATGGCTTGTTTTCCCCCAAAAATAACCTGCAGAGCGTCATTCAGGGTGGGTTGCATCGTCAGCTGATCCCCATATGAGACAATAACTCGTTGGAGCTGAGGAAGGGTGCCTTTCTGGGTGGCTTCAAGATAGAGAGGTTCAACATATAAAAGCGACTGCTCTACCGGTATTATAAGGGTATTTCCTCTGACTACAGAAGATCCCGCCTGGGACCAGAGGGTGATGCTTTGTGAAATCTCTGTATCCTGATCAATCCGTGCCTCAATCTGCATCGGTCCATAGGTCAGTTCCTGCTTGGAGAACTGATATACTATCATCTCACCATACCGCCCGGGATCACAACGGACCGCCATCCACCCCATAAGATTCTGCTTATTTCTGGGCGTGAAGGGCAGCATGAGGATGAACTCTTCTTTCTCTTCACCTGGCAGTTTCATAATCACATAATAGGGTTCAAACCGCTGCTGTGACTTTCGATAAATCTCATCAGGAATCACCCAGGCATCCTCACGGTTGTAAAAAACACGGGGATCTGTCATGTGATAAATTGCATAAATCTCAGCCTGAATGTTAAATAATCCATGGGGATACCGTATATGACTGCGAAGATCTTCGGCCATCTCATCAACCGGACGGAACAGACCAGGGAACATCTTTGCATAGGTCTGAATGACCGGATCGTCTGGATCAACGATATAGTACCCGATCTCTCCGGTATATGCATCAACAATTACTTTTACACTGTTCCGTACATAATTCATGGATTTGGCTGATAATTCCCCGGTTCTGACCGGTTCTGAATAGGGGTACCGATCGGATGTGGTATAGGCATCAATGATCCAGGATAATTTCCCATCGCTCATGACAACATAGGGATCAGGATCATAGGTAAGGAAGGGAGCGATTTTAGAAGTCCTTTCCATGATATTACGGTACATGTGGAGTTTACTATCCGGCGTCAGGGAACCGGAAACCAGGAGCTCTACTGATCCTAACTGAATCGCATATACGAGCCGGGGAAGGAACGAGAGCTCGACACCTGCATCACCGCCATACGAACCATAGATGTTTTCATCACCTGATGGATAATCAAACTCCTCAGTCCGGGTATTGGTAATACTATAGGGAATATTCCCTTCCCCATAGTAAATCTGCGGATGTTCAAGACTGAGTGACGGGAACGGAGATGATGGGGGGATATCCTTCACAAAGAACTCAGGAAGACCATTTGCGGTTATCCGATCTACCGGACTCATAACCGCCCCATACCCGTGGGTAAAAACAAGATGACGATTCACCCAGGTTTGTGCCTGCTGCGGAAGATTATATGAGTTCATCTCACGGGCAGAGATATGCACCTGTTTATAATTGCCATCCAGCCAGTACCGATCCACATCCACATCATTGAACGTGTAATAGGTCCTGAAGAGCTGGAGCTGTTCAAGAGTCGTTTTCATCGGCCTCCAGTCCCAGAGACGTATATTTGAAATTGTTGCATTATTATTCCGGATATCTGCTTCGGTGAGATTATAAAGAACGGGAAAATCCTGTGCATTGATATGGGCCAGATTATATCCGTCAAGTGTGCTGTTGATATTATATCCAAGATAGGTCTTTTCAAGATTGAATTCATTTGGTTCAACGATAAGGGTCTGAACCAGAAATCCTGCTCCGGCAGAAAGAATGGCAATTATGAAAAATCCACCTATTCCGTAAGCAATCATCTCCGGACGTTTTATCTTCTCATTCAAAAGAAAGAGAAGCCCGATAAGGAACGCTATGACGGTCAGGATAGTGAGTGCAGGGATGGTTATGGTAACATCGGTATATCCTGCACCAAATACAGTTCCTTTCGAGGTGTACAGGATTGAATACCGGGTAAGCCAGAGAAATGCTGCAAGGGCGGTGAAGATGAGAAATAACAGGCAGTTCACCTGGGGAAGAAATCTGCCAACCGTGTCTTTCCACGATAATCCGAACGGAAAAGGTCCGGGGATATACTGGAATACACCGTACTCATCAATTCTGACACCTGCACGATGAGCAGCATACATGACAGAAGAGATGATGAGGGTAAAGACAAAAAGAGCCAGGAGATACTGGATCAAAATGGTATAGAACGGAAGCGAGAAGATGTAAAAACTAATATCCTGGCCAAAAACCGGATCGGCACTATGGAAAGGAGTCTGATCAAGAAAGGCCAGAATAATCTCCCATGATGATGAGAGGGAGAGACCGGTAATACCAGCTACGACAGCACAAGCGATCCCTCCAAGATACTGGATCTCCTTTTCCACTCCGAATGCCCCTGCTCCGGTGCGGGCGGCCAGGATGACATTCCCATAACTGAATGCGAAAAATACCAGTGTTCCGATCACAAAGAGGGCTGCGGATGTGATCAGGATAGTCAGGAAGACAGGGGAGTATCCAACTGACGCATACCAGAAGAGATCTGAGAACAGATCGGTGAGCAGGAAAAAGATAAGAATCACTGCTGCCGGTATGAATACAAGAAATTTTCGTAGTCGCATAATGACGTATGCTTCTTCCCTTTGAGACGAAATAAGGTTTTTGGAAAAACCTCTGTCCTATAACCAGGTAGAGGTACCCTGACCTGGCCATTAAAAAATGAATCGTGCGATTATCACCAAAATCAGCGTTGCAAAATCACCTTACATGACCATGACAATCATTCATCATCTCAACACCGAGAGAAAAGAACTGTTATGGGATGGATCCTTTTCCGTTCATCAGGATCCAGTACCCCTGATAGGGGACTAATGGCCGGTTATCACTGGTATTGCCAAAGTTTTCGCGAAGGATGGGCTCATCATACCATTGGAGTGATGCATTATACCCCGATACCATGGTCCAGTTATTGCCAAGGCAGGAGAGTGCATCTCTTACCGGAACAGGAATTCTTGACTTAAGACCGATAAGATTCCAGCCATCATCCAGCTCCCTTTGAATGGAGGGATCTGTTTGAAAGCGGACAGGAACATCCATCGAAGAAAGACTGTAGATCCAATACCCGTTCAGAGGTCTGATTATGTCAGTTTCGTTCACTCTCACATATCCTGCTTTCGGCTGATACGAATAGAGAGCATGCCCTCCGCTTGGAACATGTGAAAATATTCTGGCGGTATCAAAACCCGGTTCGAGGGCATCAGGAACTGATATCTGATTCCACCCGGACCTGAGCGATAATACCCCGGCATCAGGACCTGGAGTATACCGTATTGCTGCAGAAGCATTGATTCTACCACCAGACAGGGTTTTTCCTTTCAGCCCATCTTTCTGATCAACGGTCTTCATAAGAGTCTCCCTCAGTTCTGCAGGAGTCAGATTCTGATGTTCTGACCTGACAAGACCAGCAACACCTGCAACCAAAGGAGCAGCCATCGATGTTCCATTCACATGCCGGTATGACGGAGTATATGCTTCGGTTTTATTTGAAAACCGTACATCATCTATCCATAACCGGAGGGTTTTATTCACACCTTCTGGGGGGTACTGTTCCTGAAGGATGAAACGGACCAAAATTTCAGAATCTCTCATTTCATCCGGGATATCACAATGGATGTCATCAAAATCTAAAAATGCTCCGGCCCACTCTCCAATCCGTTTCCACTCAAATTTTTTATCGACACAGGCATCAACGGAAAGCTTAGTAGATAGTGGCCAGAGAATTACTCCGCCAAAGCTGAATATCAGTTCCGGCCGGGAATACCCGGAGATATTCACCGGTGTATGGAGCACCAGATAATGCTGAAGGGAAGGGTCCTGAAATGTAATATTTACACACACACTGGAGGGAGAGGTGTTATATTCCTGGTAATCCAGGTGCCAGTCCCCGATATATGACCAGTTTGTAAGTGTTTCAAAGGAGTCATGCCAGAAGACATCTGATCCGGACTGGCCTTTCCAGGTGCTGAATATGTCTACTCCGGGAGCTCCTACATCAACAGATTTTGCCCCATAATTTGAGAAATCTGCAAGGGTATCGAACGGACTGGTTGCAGCTACGGAGATGACATTGGGCAGATCATATGAGGCAGGATAGTATGGTTTTTGATCGATGTCAGTCTCTGTATTCCCTGCAGCACACACAAAAAGTGCATCTGTATTGGCCATTACTTCCTCAAGTGCCCGGCTGGGTTTAGATTCTCCCCAGGAACAACTCATGATATCAGCACCATGCTGGGCTGCCCAGAGAATTCCATATATTGAGCCAGAAATTGTCCCTTCCCAGCTCTGCCCGACTTTCACCCCCATAATGCTCACATTCCAGCATGCACCAGTTCCCCCGATTGAATTATTGCCAGCAGCTCCGATAATGCCGGCACAATGAGTCCCATGACCCCAGAGATCCAGAGGATCATAACTTCCGTCAAGAACATTATATCCATGTGCTCCGGTCACCGGGTCAGTCCACAGGTTTCCTGATAAGTCAGGGTGATAATAGTCAATGCCGGTATCCAGGACTGCAATCACTACATCTTTTGTCCCCGTGGAGATATTCCAGGCGTCAGTGGCCTTCACATCAGCACCAGGGATCCCCGGGGCACCATTTGGTTTGTATACCTGGCCGGTATTGTATAATCCCCATTGATATATGAAATCCGGGTCATCTGGAATCCTATCAAACCTGATGGGATAATCAGGTTCTGCATATACAACACCAGGCTGGCGGGTAAAAAAACTCACCGACTCCAGGACATCTCTTTCTCCTGGCACCCGTATGAGGTATAGACCGGGATAATTCAGATCAGCATAGTCAGTCATTACTTCTGCCTGAATTTCTGTTGCCAAAGAATGAATGTCGGAAACGTTATTTGTATGCGAAATATCATATTTTACAAGCATTTGAGAGTATTCCGGTCCATTGTCTGCCTGCCAATAACGGTGATCAGGTGATCCTTCATCGGCAACAAGGCCTGGAATGAAGCACGAAAAGAGCAAAAAAAGTATGATTAACCGGTTCATACTTTCTTTTTCGTGATTAAGACCTTAATTCTTTCGGTTTCTGGTAATCAGGAGATTCATGGCAGTCAAATTGTCACAACTCTATCAGATTGGAATGGCAATGAATGTCTTAAGGTTTTCATTCTCCCTCTTCATGAAAAAATTAAGAACTCATGAGCCGATGTATAATGGTGAATATATACACCACATCATTTCATCCGGAAAACCCTGATGAGCCGGTTCCGTGGTATGAGATCGTAGAGAACGAGATTTATACAACCCTGTACCATCCGACTCATCCCCAGGAACCGGTCTCCTGGTATGTAATTCGTGACCAGAAAATCTTTACATCACCTGATCACCCGACAAACCCTGATGAACCTGCTCCATGGTTTGAAATCAATAAGAATCTCATTTATCCTTCAGAAACCCATCCTACCCATGCAGATAATGATCTGCCCTGGTTTGAAATACGGGAGATATAAAAAAAGAGATTGAGGTCTGCGACGACCTTTTTCCTACGGTACAAGGGAGGTTAATTCAGGCGGTATTTCACCAATACCTTCAGCTGGCTGGATAGGATCCAGGCCTAATCCCCGTAATACCTCTTTTCCTTCTTCGCTCAGCATGAGCCTGATAAATTCAATTCCTGCACCCCTGTTTTGAGCATTGATCGGGATGGAGACTGCAAAGACAATGGGCGGAGAGTGTTTCATTCCTGAACCGGTTACAACTCCGACACTCCAGTACTCATCCTGAAACTGAGGGATTGAGAGATCTATCTCAATTGGAAGGTTTAACATGGAGTACCGATAGAAACCGGATATATAACCTGAAGTTCATGTGGGAATATATCTGCATAACCAAAACCTCCCATGAAAGACAATAGAACAAGTACACAAATCAGTGACCGCCTGAAGATCATAACATTCCAGATATTATCCGGTAATACTATTACCTATCGGTTTTAGGAAAAAAGAAAGGAGAATTAATATCCGCGAATTTCTGCCCTGACTTTTTCAAGGTTTTCAATCCGCTTTT
>CAZEWE010000113.1:0-8476 GCA_964515765.1 uncultured Methanospirillum sp.
GCCTGATAAAGGGGATCGAGTGCCGGCTTTCCTATCTCACTGATGATGTAAAATTTCAGTTCACGAAGCCACTCCTCATCCTGACCGCATGACGTCAGGAGATCTCCGACAACCTGATCACCAAGTATGATAAGATATGCAGAGATGCGGGCTCTGACTTCTTCATGGTCATGATTCAGGCCTTTGATCAACGGCTGGATTGAAGATCTGCCAAATGATTCCAAAAGACCTTCGATGAACCTGATTGTCGTCTGATCCTGCGTTCCATAGGCATCAATGAGAACCGGGATGATTCGTGTCCCCATCGAGTTCAGAACATATCCGGCCCGTTCATATCCGATACCCTGAAGCGAGGTGATATTCTTAACAATCTCCCTGGCTGCTTCATCACCCATGGCGATTAGGGTGGAATGAATCATCCTCGCGGTCTGTTCATCAGATACTGATAATGCATGGACCAGCGGGTGGATGGCATCAGATCCGATATGGACAAGCGCAGTTGACGCAGCATTCCTGACCCCATACTCCGGGTCCTGAAAAAGCCTGATGAGTTCTTCAACGGCAACCGGAGTTTTCATCCGGCCAAGCGCTAATATTGCCTCTATCCGTAGTGCTGTATCATTTTTCCCGTCCAGTAACCGGAGAAGACCACTTAAATCCCCTTTTAGTCTCATCCGTTCTGGATTCGGTCTGAAAATTGACTTCATATCCCCCCTTATCCGCAATCTTCCAGCTACAAAGTGATCAAAAATCCACACTGAAATTAATCATATTTCCCTTTCAGACCACCCCAGCCGGTATATCCGCAGTATATACACCCGACCCCGTTACAATGGCGACACATCTTTTCAGGCCATTTCACAGAAACTTTTCCCTTCGTGTTACAAAAACAACACCCGGCACCCTCACAGTGCTGGCAGTTGACTTCCACGTATTCTGGTTCTTCACCAGTCATCAGAGAATTTTATGAATGAGAACGTTAAATAATCGATTGAAACAATTTCAAAAAAGAAACAACGAGCGGGCCTGAAGGGACTCGAACCCCTGGCCTGCGGATTAAGAGTCCGCCGCTCTACCGACTAAGCTACAGACCCGTTGTGCCATAACATGTTAGTTTAGCTCACATATATAGTTTTCTTACGCCCCTTTATACCTCCATAATCCAACCTATACCTGAATATGCCTGGATTCAGCCCGGCAGCGTCACCGGGGATCAGAACCTATCTCATTTGTGGTTGTGGGAGTGTCGGCTTTCTGATTCTTGAAGAACTCAAAAAAGAAGGTGGCAGACTGCTCTGTATGGATAGCAATCCTGAACGTGTTCAGGAACTTCGGGAGCAGAAGATTGAAGCTTTTCTTCGCGATCTAACCGATCCTGACATGCTGCAGGGAATAGACCACTTTGATATCGCCTTTGTGGTCAGCGACAATCATGAAGCCAACATTACCGGCCTGAAAACAGTCAGAAAAAAATATCCGCGAGTTCATATCGTTGCCCGTGCGCAGGATCCCATCAATGAAAAACTCCTGATGCAGGAGGGCGCGGACCTAGTTCTCTACCCGCAACATGTTGTTGCACGAGCCGCAATAGAACACTTACACCGGCTTGAGAAGCACCACCTGTCTCGTGATCTCTATAATCTGCTTGCCTCCTGGTCAGGTGTCTTTGGTATTGTGACGCATACCAACCCGGACCCTGACGCCATCGCCAGTGCAATGGCCCTTGCAGCGATCACAAAACGGGCAAATCCGAACCTGGAAGCCAGGATCATCTATGATGGTATCATCGGACACCAGGAAAACCGGACTCTTGTAAACCTGCTCGACATCAGGATGGAAAAACTAAAGCCCGAGACACTGAATGAATGCACCCATATCGCTCTGGTGGACAGCAAAGGTCCGGGAGCCAATAACGGCCTTATTCATTCCATGCCGGTTGATATCATCATCGACCATCACCAGGAAGATATCTCCAATCTCGAAAGGGTCCATTTTATCGATATCAGGCAGAATGTGGGTGCTTGCGCCACTATTCTCACCGAATACCTCAAGGAACTCAATATTGAACCTGACGAGAAGGTCGCAACGGCTCTTCTGTATGGTATCAGGGCTGACACAAAACAGTTCAGACGAAATGTATCCCCCAGTGATCTCGAATATGCAGCGTTCCTTCTTGAATATAGTGACGCAGATCTTCTGGAAAAGATCATGTCTCCCCAATATTCCCATGAGACCATGGATATTATCGGGGCAGCGATCCGGAATCGAAAAACCAGGAACGGATACCTCTTCTCAAATGTCGGGTATGTCAGGAACCGTGATGCTCTTCCCCAGGCCGCCGATCTCCTCATCAACCTTGAAGGAATCAGTACCGCGCTTGTCTATGGGATAACTGATGAAGCGATCATCATGTCTGGCCGAAACCGGGATCTCAGGCTCAACCTGGGGAATGTGATGAGCGAGGCCTTCTCTGAAGTTGGTGATGCAGGCGGACATGCAACCATGGCTGCTGCAAGCATTCCACTCCATGTCTTCACCCATGTCAGGGAAAAAGAAGACCTCCTTCATCTGGTAATTGACCCCGTGTTACAGAATTTTTACCGCCTCGTCGGTCTCCTGGAGGATGAGGAGAGTGAAGTATGATGACTGGGAACCCATCTACCAGGAGATATGTGAATATTTCTCTTTTGATCCGGCGGAAGATGACCGGGCAGCACATATTCTTGCAGACCTGACATCACAGGATGCAACAGCCCTTTTAAAAAACCTGATTTTCGGAAAAACGGTTACCGTCTGTGGGAATGCACCGACCCTTGAACAGGAACTAGATACTATAACGGGAGTAATCATCGCAGCAGATGCAGCATCAGGAGTCCTGATTCGTCATGGCATAACCCCGGATGTTATCGTCACCGACCTTGACGGCATTGAGGACGAAGCAATTACCCTGAACAAGAAAGGGACTATTCTGGTAGTTCATGCCCATGGAGATAATATTCCCCGTATTCGGACATGGGTTCCCCGGATGAAAGGACCGCTGGTTCTGACTACCCAGGGAAAGCCATTTAACCATGTCTACAACTTTGGCGGATTTACTGATGGAGACCGGGCAGTATATCTTGCGTATGAGATGCAGGCATCAGACGTAAAACTTGCCGGGTTTGACCTGGATGATCCTGAGGTCACTCCAATGAAGAAAGGAAAACTCCAATGGGCCAGAAAACTCCTCTCTCTCTGTAGTCATGAGCTCTGAAGCATGGATAATTGACGGGTATGTCGATGAACCGGCATGCCTTGGTGTTCCTCCCTACATCTCACCCTATATTAGAACGATTGCAGGGGTTTTTCTCTCTCAGGAGATCCCGGTCACTTATCACACCATTGATCAGATCCGGTCTGACCCAGGACTGCTTCGGGAGGCAAATACTGCTGATTACGTCGTCATGATCGCCGGGATGACTGTTCCAGGGAAGTATCTTGGTGGCACCCCGGCAACCTGGCAGGAGATAGAACAGGTCGGATCAGCCCTCTCAAACCCCCATACCTTTCTTGGCGGTCCCATTCTCTTCGGAGCAGGATCTGCCGGTGGTCAGGCTGCATTCAAAAAGGGAGATTTCCATGTTGATACCCTCCTGCATGGATCTCCGGCAGGTGCTCTTGACCGGTGGTTTTCAGGAAATACCCCGTCTGCCCTCTTCTCATATGAGAAAGAAGACCCATGGTCAGAGCAAGGTGCCTGTATTATCCGCCAGCATCCCTGCTATCCCTATGTGATGTGTGAGATTGAAACCGCACGGGGATGCAGTCGGGAAGTAACCGGAGGATGTGCCTTTTGCACCGAACCACTCTATGGAAAACCACAATACCGTTCCCTGGCAGGTATCAGCAATGAAGTATCAGCCCTTGCACAATCCGGGGCAGTTCATTTCAGAATTGGCCGGCAGCCGGATATCCTGACCTGGCAGGCAGGAGAAGGAGAATTCCCGTTACCAAAACCAGACCTGATAGAAGAACTGTTTTCATCTGTCAGGTCATCTGCTCCATCCCTGAAAACGCTCCATATCGACAATGTAAATCCGGGCACAATAGCCAGGCACCCCGAAGAAGCATATGACGCCCTGTGTGCGATTGTCAGGTATCACACCCCGGGAGATATTGCAGCATTTGGCATGGAGACTGCAGACCCGGTAGTAATAGAGGAGAACAATCTCAAGGCAACTCCTGATATGGTGATGGATGCAATCCGGATTGTACATGAGGCAGGAAGCATGAGAAGAGAAGGGATTCCTGAACTCTTACCTGGCCTCAACTTTATTGCAGGTCTTGCAGGAGAAACCCTGAAAACTTATTCCCTGAACCAGGAATTTCTTGAAAAAGTATTACAGAAGGGGTACCTTATCCGGAGGGTAAACATCCGCCAGCTCATGCCATGTGAGGGCACCAAAGCCAGTGAGTATAATGCTCTTCCTGTTCCAGACAAGGCATTTCATGCATTCAAAGAGTGGACCAGAAAGCATTTTGATCTTCCCATGCTTCGGAACGTCTTCCCTTTATTCACCATTCTTCGGTCGGTTATCATTGAAGAAGAAGGAGAGATCTCTTTTGGGCGACAGATGGGATCCTATCCGATTCTTGTAGGAATTCCCCTGCCTTTACCGGTTCGAACGGTTCTTGATGTGGTTGTCGTTGACCATGGCATGCGATCCCTGACAGGTCTCCCCTATCCGGTTCCAATCAACACCCTCCCTCACAAAGCACTGAAATGGATCCCGGGTCTTTCGAAAAAAAGTATGGTCCAGATAATCGCAAAACGCCCGTTCAGATCAGAAAAAGAGTTTGTAAAAGTCACCGGCACTTCTCTGCCTGATGGTATTTTTGATCTTACACTTCCCGCAGCTCAATAACGGTAAAGATATCTGACTTCGTGACAATCCCGATTATTTTTTCCTCTGCCATAACTGGAATCCTTCCAATATCCTGCCGGGTCATTATCCGGAGAGCATCCATCACTGGTGCATGAGGCGGAAGCACCACAACATCCCTGGACATGACATCACGAACCTGCATGGCATCCCGGTCAAGCACCGGTGTCCGGGCAAGATCAGTCAGGGTGATAATGCCAACCAGATTGCCAAGTTCTGTGACCGGAAATCCCAGATGTTTTGTCTGATACATAAGAGCCAGGACTTCTGAAAGCGGCATCCGTGGCTGCACTTCCACGACAGGACGGGACATGATCTGCCCGACGGTGACATCTTTTAAGAGGAAGTTGTACCTGGTAACCGCTGATTCCTGCCCGGCCCCGATGTAAATGAAGAAGGCTATCAGGATGAGTATGGGAGAGAAGAGGATCAGTCCGACAAGTCCGAATAGTACTGCAAATCCCTTTCCAACCGACGATGCTATTGAGGTAGCCTTGTGAAGCGGCATCCGGGTTGCCAGATAGGCACGAAGAACCCGTCCGCCATCCATGGGAAAGGCAGGAAGGAGATTAAACGCAAAGAGCAGGATGTTCAGAATCGCAAGGTATCCGAATATATAGATGAGAACTCCGGCTTCTGCAGATGATTGAACCAGCAGGTGGATAACGTAAACCAGAACCGCAGAAACAAGACCAATTGCAAGGCTCGTAAGCGGTCCAGCCAGTGCCATGACCAGCTCGGTTCTGGGCTCTGGTTCCTGCTCTTCTATTGCAGCAACCCCTCCAAAGAACAGAAGAGTTATACTATCAATCCGGATTCCGGAGCGGAGAGCAACAAGAGAATGAGCAAGTTCATGGATAAAAACCCCGATAAAAAGTCCAATCGCAACGATGGCTCCAAGGAGATAGGGGATAAACCCTGAAAGAATATACCGGTCATCAATATCCACGTGAAAGGTATTTCTGACCATCTCAACCGTGAATTCAATATCTGATCCGATTACCCAGGCAAATAATGGAATAATCAGAAGAAAGGTAAAATGAATCAGGACAGGAATACCAAATAGCCGGCCGAGTTTAAATGAGCCTTCCATACTACCTGATATGTTTGGCACTTGGAACCAGTATATCTATCGAAAAATTATCAAAATGATCTAAAAAAATAAGGGAAAAATTACGGAGTATCGTACTCCTTCCACTCGGCAACCACTTCTCCGGCATCATTGATCAGAATCAGGTTATCATTTCTGATCTCGTAACCGAGCGTTCCCTTCATAATATCCAATAACGATTTTTCCTGGTTTAATCTGCTCTTATTACAGGCTTTCTTGGTAATTGTCACCGGATCAAAGGTGATGGTGTTCGCAGTCAGGTTATATGTTCCAGAAAATTCATTGCATCCTCCATTTCCGGTGAAAGTTCCATCAGGATGGAATTCAATCATGGTTTTCAGGGCAAGGAACGCATACTTTAATTGATCTTCCCTGAAGATTCTGGTAAGAATGAACGGAGTGTCATATGAGAATGGAAGGGTATCTTTCTCTTCGTACCTGGTGTAAGAAATAATGGGATGATTTTCTGCATCAAACAAGAGAAGATTATCATCAATTATCTTGTAATGTATTATCCGTTCAAGGTTTTTCAGATACTGTGATTCTTCGTTCATGACTTCCGGCTGACAGTACATACGGGTGGCTGCAGGAGCAGAGATGGTGATAGCCCCATCTTTCTCTACAATCGTAGCCGTATACTGATTACAACCTGCGCTACCTGATACATTCATACCGTCAAATGTGGCCGTAATTCTGGACAGATCTGAATGTTTAATAAGGGCACCTGATTCATCTCTCATCTCAGTGGCCATATATGATCCTGTAAGGGCATTCTCTGCCAGAGCAGGGAAAGCAGAAAATACGATGCAAAGAACCAAAATGGTCCCAATTGTATAACCAGCCATGTCCTCCATAGGGGAGTATTCCTATAAGATCAAGATATATTTTTGGGAACCGGTTTTAACAGGTGTTCCACTTTCACGAATGATTTTTTATCAAAACCAGAAATAATAAGGTAACATTTTTTATCTATCCGGTATTAATGTCAATGCAGTATGAAGAATCAGATAACTGACCTGATTGGACTAAAAATATATTCTGAAAACGGGATGTTCATCGGAGAAGTTGATGATATTATCCTGGATATCGATTCAAAGAGAATTGATGCACTTGCGGTTGGGAAACTGAACCCTGAAGTCATCGAAATCAAGTCTCATAAAGGGGTAAAAGTCCCGTACCGACTGGTCAAAAGTATATCTGACGTGATTGTTATCAGGCACATCCCCCACATGTTCAGAAGCGAAGGGGAACTTTAATCCCGGACTTACATGAAAGAGAGGGAGATCTATGCCGACCTGCGGACCCTCTCTCCGATAATAGTCCGTCTTGATGGCCGGGCATTTCATCAGGTTACAGAGAAACTGAATTTTTCTGAACCATTTGATGAAAAGTTTGCAGATGCCATGGCCTTTGTTACCAAAGGACTACTGATTGATGCCGGCTTTGCCCCGGTATTCGGGTATACTTTCTCTGATGAGATAAGTCTCTATTTTACTGAAAGCCTCTTCCTTGGACGTATTGAAAAGATTGATTCGGTTCTTGCCTCGTTTGCTTCAAGCTGCCTCACCATAGCATTAGAACTCAAAGATCCGGTCTCATTTGATGCACGAATCATCCCGGTCACTCCGGATCATGTCCTGCCTTATCTTTCCTGGAGGCAACAGGAGGCATGGCGAAACCACATGAACGGCTGGAACCAAAAGTTGCTCAAAGATGAAGGGTATACCTCACAGGAAGCAGCATCCATGCTCCATGCGATGAAAGCTGCAGAGCTTCATGAATTCTGTTTTCAGCGGGGAGTCAATCTTGCCATGACTCCCGCCTGGCAACGGCGGGGAATTCTGGTGTACCGGACCGTTGTCGAGAAGGAAGGGTATAATCCAAAGAAGAATGAAAAGACGATAACAACGAGAAGGGTTGTGACGGTTGACAAGGATATACCGTTATTTGGGAAACCGGATGGGAAAGATTTGATCGACCGGATCATTGTATAAAAAGTTACTCCATCACCTTGTCAAGAAGAAAAGATAGGGAATTGCCTTTCCTTTACTCGACAACACCCCAGACCTTTGTGATTCCCCTGCCGCCGGTTTCTGAATTCTGAGCCCAGGTGGAGCTGTCTGAATCAAGTATCTGGTACCTTCCCGGCTCAAGCACAAGATTTGGTTCAACAACCCAGTACGCATTTGGCACCCCACCCATTCCATCAACTCCTTTTGCATTAAATTGATGCGTATCATATCCTCCGTCAGAATGCTGATAATTAAGGTCAATGATCATAATTAAACCGGGTGATGATGTGCCTGATCCAGAATTCCAGTGATATGTCTGTATCTTTGTGATTCGTGTCTTCTTTGATAACTCAAGATAGGTATCAGCGGTGGGTTTGTTGTCCACTCCTCCCAGAGTATCAATGTTCAGAATAAGAACCGGTTCATCAGAT
>CAZEWE010000114.1:0-4996 GCA_964515765.1 uncultured Methanospirillum sp.
GAAGTACTGATATAGAATCCTTATATAACCCGTGTGGGATAACTATTTCGAATTGAACCCCGGCCCCGGGGGTACCGGTTTCCCGGATAGTAAAGCCGCCTGCAGATACGATCTCCCGTGCCAGGTACAGACCAAGACCGGTATGCTCCCCGTACCCGTGATCAAAGATCATCTCTTTTTCTTCAGCTTTTATACCGGTTCCATCATCCCGATAGAACAGAACCAGATCGCTATTCACTTCTCCGGAGAGGAACGTGCCAACGGTTACTGTTTTCCCATGCCTGATAGAGTTCTCCATCAGGGTTGAAAAGACCTTTTGCAGGATCGGATCTGCAAATACTTTCAGAGAGGGGAGAATGGTATTATCAATTCTGATGGCGCCTGTTGGGATCTCAGCCTGGGCAGATTCGATAAGAGAATACACTGATAACCATGCAGAACCGGCCTGACCCAACTCTTCATAATCCCGGGTAAATCCGACAATCGATTCAATACGATCCGTAATCTCATGGGAACGATTGAGATAATTATGCACAGCCTGTAGATCCATAGTGTCAAGAGCTATCTCCTGGTATCCTTTCAGCATCAGCAGGTTGTTGACGATATCATGACGGGTCAAGCTGGTCAGGAGACGTATCTTATTATTTGACTGACGTAAGGCATCCTTCACCCGTCTTCGGTCGGTCACATCTGTAATAAAGCCCTCTAGGAATGCCAGCTGGTTATTTTGAGAATATATCCCCCGACCCCGTTCCCAGACCCATCGAATTTCTCCGGATTTTGTAATGATAGGATATTCAACCTCGAACATCCCCCCACTGTATAAAAATTTCTGGACAGTCTCCCACAACGTCTGCTGATAATCGGGGTGGACAAGGTCATTATATGAAACAACGGCATTGTGAATCAGGTCAGCAGGAGCGTACCCGGTAACGGCGATACATCCGTCACTGATAAATTCCATGGTATAGTCAGCATCATTGGCACACCGGTACACGAATCCAGGCAGGTTACCTATCATGGTAGAATAGGCCCGTTCACTCTCAACAAGAGCTTCCTCTACGACTTTTTTATCAGTGATATCACGGATTATTCCCTCAACACCGGCTATCGCTCCTGACTCATCATGATAGTAATGACTGGACGTTGATACATAAACCGGAGATCCGTCCTTTTTCCGAAGACAGGTCTCATAGTTGCGGACAAAACCCTTCGTGCGTAATAAATTCAGAAATTCATTTCTATCCGACGGATGGAAATAGAGAGTGTCAGCAATGGACTTTCCAAGCATTTCATCAATGGAATCATACCCAAGAAGGGCAGCACCACTCGGACTGACCATGCTGAGATTCCCATCCGGAGACGACCGGTAATAGACATCCTGGATATTCTCTATCACACTCCGGTAGAGAGCTTCACTCTTCTTAAGTGACCGGACCGCACTCTTCTCCTGGGTGATATCAAGCAGAGAGGCGATGCTTCTCTTCTTATGTGGAATGACACCAATACTCAGATAAATATCACGTATCTCTCCGGACCGGGTGATAAATCTGAACTCGTAATGGGGAAGGGCACGGGACTCATCCTCCAGTCTTGTGCGGTTTTGCTTCATCATCCAGGACAGGTCATCAGGATGGACAAAGTCAGCCCATTTCATCTTTCCTTCAATCTCCTCCCTGGGATACCCGCTCATGGAGGCGAAAATGTTATTGGCAAGACTGATTATCCCGTCTGACTCAAGGACAACGGTTGCAGTGCCGGTATTTTCAAAGACCGTCCGGTATGATTCCTCACTCTCATGGAGGGCCTCTTCACTTCTCCGGAGGTCATCAAGATTCTGTCTCAATTCCTCTTCGGTCGCAACGATCTCTTCATAGGCAGCATGAAGCTCTTCAGCCTTGTTTTTAAATTCTTCCTCATAGGTCATCCGGCCGATCGCAGTGCCCAGTTCAGAACCAATGGAAAGAAGGGTATCAACCACCTGATCAGAGATGGAGGCCTGTTTATCGCTATAAATATTTAGAGCACCAACAATGGTTCCCTTGGAGAGAAGAGGAATGCTGGCAAGCGATTCAATATGATACCGTACTGCATCAGAAGAGATAGAGGAATAATGTTGAGTGATGAGGGGTTCTCCCCTGACAAAGATTGAATCATACGGGGGTTTATCTGCGACTACCTTCAGAATTCGGGAGATGAACTCCTCGGGGAGATTTTTAGAATGAACGAGTGAGGCTGTGTGTTTCTCCTTGTCCAGAAGATAAAAACCCCCTCCATCAAAGTGCAAAAGCTGAAGTGTCAGGTCAAGAGAGACATGGAGAAGGTCAGATAATGATTCAGATTTATGGGCCGAAGTAATGATTGTATTGAGTGTTTTCAGGATATCTGCCTGATGCTGCAATGATTCATGAGCTTGTCTGAGCGACTCTTCTGCATGTCTCTGATGAACCGCCTGACGAATTTTATGATAGAGCTCGGTAAACTGTGGTTTAGGATCCCCGCCTTTCTGCAGGTAAAAATCGGCCCCCTCATTTAAGGCCTGGATCACTACTTCTTCCCGTCCCCTGCCGGTAAAGAGGATGAAGGGGAGCTGGTTACCAGATGTCCGGACAGTTTTCAAAAACTCAATCCCGTTCATCCCCGGCATTTCATAGTCAGATATGATTGCATCATAGGGTTCAGAATCCAGTTGATTCAGGGCTTGTGGTGCTGAAGATACCGTGTCAACATAACACTGACCAGTTCGTTCAAGAAACAACTTACCTATCTCAAGAAGGGCAGGTTCATCATCCACGTAGAGTATTTTTGTCACTGCTCCCCTCCTGATACCTCATTATGTATCCTCCAGATCCCAGACGGAATAGTAAATTCAAACCTGGCACCAGTTCCCGGCTGGCCAGTCTCCCGGATAGAAATACCAGTGACAGAGAGAATCTCCCGTATAAAAAATAATCCAAGACCTGTATTTTTCCCATAGCCTCTCTCAAAGATCTGCTCTTTCTCCTCATCTGAAACACCGGCCCCGTCATCTTCAAACAGGATAACGGCCTGTTCTTCATGTATCTGACTGGATATCTGTATCCGGGTGACATTCCGGCCATGCCGTATTGAATTATCAACCAGGTTTTCAAAGACCTTGACCAGCATCGGATCTGCGTAGAGTTCAATATCATAAGCAGTATTGACGACATGAACAGAAAACTTGGAGAAGACAGCCTGAATCAGACTTGAGAGACGATGCCATACCGGGAGATGGGATCCAAGATCCTGATATACGCGGGTAAACTCAATTTGAGACTGGATAAGAGAGATTGCCTGTTCAATTTGTTCAAATTCCTGATGTGCAGGAGCAGTATCCACCTTTGATTTGGCAAGGTCTAAAAAGAGCTGCATCGCATTGACCGTGTTTAAAATATCATGCCTGGTGATGCCAGAGAGCATGCTGAGTTGCAGGTTGGCCTGACGAAGAGCATATTCCACTGCTTTCTGCTCGGTGATATCCGTTGCAATCTCAAGACGGACAATTCTGCCATCCAGCCACCTGATGGCACTGTCCCGGCACTGGTACCACCGTTTGGTAATCGTATTCTGAAATTCCCACGTAATCGTCCCTGTGGGATTGCCCGCTACATCCAGAAGCAGATGATTTGTGCAGAAACTGCATGGCTGGTCAAAACCTTTCTGAAGTGAACGATAACAGATATTTCCAATCACATCCCCAGATAATAGCTTCCCATATTGATTAATAAACAGAACCTCATGAGTTGTCATATCAGCAACATACACCAGGGCATCAACACTGTCCATCACGGTGTTTAAGGTATCATGAGCCTCTCGGAGGGCATTTTCTGTCATTTTCCGATCGGTTACGTCACGGATGGACTCGATAGCCCCGGTAAACCATCCGGATTTATCAAAGAGCGGAGATGCGATACTCCAGAGAATGACATCATTACCGTGGAAATTTGCAATGATGGATTCTGATATAACCATATGCCCGTCTTTTTGAAAATCGGCATATGATTTTGAGATGTTGTTATCAGACCGCATCGCCAGGTCAATGAGGATAGGCCTTCGTTCCTGATAAAACGGGAGAGAGTATTCATAATTCCCCTTCCCGATAATATCAGATGCCAAAACCCCGGTCATCTTCTCAATCGCTTTATTCCAGGCTATGACTGTTCCTTCCTTGTCAACAACAAAGGTTGCATCAGGGAGAAATTCGATGATATCATAGAGCCGCTGTTCTGACCGGGCAAGGCCATCCTCTGCACGTTTGCGCTCCGTGATATCTATTGCAATATGAATTGCCCCGGTGACGACCCCGTTCTCAATAACCGGATTGCTTCGGACGAGAAAATGATGTCCATCAGGAGTCGTCACTTCTCCTTCCTGAAATAATCCGGTTTCTATAGCTTTCTTGGCAGTGCACCCCGGACATGGGCTGTCTCTTCCCTGAACAAACCGGTAACAAAAGCCGGGCGAACTCTGACGTGTCAAACCATATCGGTCATATGTTGCCTGGTTCACCCATATAACATTTAAATCACGGTCAACATATTCAACAAATATATCTTTCAGCCCTGAGAGAATGGCTTCCCTAATCTTTTCATCATGTTTCCTCTCTGAAATATCCCGACATATGGATAGAACAACCTGCTGGTTACCAAGGACGAAGGTGTGGGTTAAGACTTCAACCGGAACGATACTGCCATCCTTTTTCTGATGGGTACATTCAAACCGGATGTGAGCATTTTGTGTGAGAAGAGGAATTAAACGGGGAATCATCTCGTTACTTTCTGGTGTGTTGATATCAGGGACCCTCATACTGAGCAGTTCATCACGGGTATATCCAAGCATCTGACAGGCAGCATCATTCACTTCGATAAACTGACCAGGGCCATGGTCGGTGATGGTATGAAGATATATCGCATCGGATGCATGATTGAAGAGCTGACGAAACCGCTCCTCGCTCTCCAAAAGTGCCTCTTCCGCT
>CAZEWE010000114.1:5096-8340 GCA_964515765.1 uncultured Methanospirillum sp.
TCCTGCATCGTTCCATGCAGCCCGGCAAGCATTCCTGTTGAATCGTACACCGGACCTCCGGTTGCCCGTACCCATATCCGGGTTTTTTCAGGATGGAAGAGTTCGAGTTCAAGGTCATATGGTTTCCCGGTCTCTATGGCAGTAGTCACAGCAGCCTGTAACCGGGCCCAGCTCTCTGGCACATACAGGTGTAACAGATCTGAATATCCGGGAGGGGGGAGATCCTGATTCCATCCGATTATCTGATACAGCTCATCAGACCAGAATATCCGGTCCTTACCCATATCCCAGTCCCAGATACCAATACATGCCTGCCGGTGGATATCACGAAGATGTTTCTGTGCCTTTTGCAGGTCATGTTCAGCCCGTTTCTTATCGGTGATATCGTGGAGAATTGAGTTGCTCAGGATAATATGTCCGGCCTCATCCCGGATGGCCTCCATCGAGAGATTTACCCACCGGTGCGTTCCGTCAGCACGTATGATAATGAGTTCCGAGTCGGCATTCACTTCCCCTTTTAGAAATGTTTCAAATATCTCAGTGAACCGGTTCCTGCCTTCAGGGAGGTCGGCATAGATCTCCAGAGCAGATGTCCCGGTGAGGGTATCAGGGGATCGTCCAAGTAGTTCTCCTGCCTTCGTATTACATCTGATGATCGTTCCAAACCGGTTAACCGTTACATATGCCAGGGGGGATTTATTATATAACTGGCGATACTCTGCTTCACTCTGCAGAAGTGCCTTTTCAGCCCGCCTTTTCTTCACAACCGTGGTTATCTTCTGACTGAGCTCTGCAAACTGTGACCGAATCTCCCCGCCTTTCTGAACATACCCGTCTGCACCATTGTCAATGGATGCGATGACAACCTCTTCTCTTCCCTTCCCGGTAAATATTATAAATGGTGTTTCATCCCCGGTGGAACGTATTTTTTTCAGGAGATCAAGGCCACTCATCCCATCCATCTCATAATCGGCTACAATAGCATCATAATGGCGATTCGCTATACTGGTAAGGGCCTCATTTCCGGAAAGGGCAGTATCTACATGAAATGGGAAAAGGGTAGATAAATACTGAGAGGATGCCTTCAGAACCGCCTCATCGTCGTCCACAATGAGGAGAAGAAGAGGATCAGAGAATACATCACGGGAATTCACAGTCATGAACGGTCACAGTCGGATAGTATCATATTTGATCTGATATCATATGAACCGGTCAATATGCCCGGCATAAGGTACTTAAAAACACTTCTATTCATTCTCAAACACGTTGGTTTCAAGTGAGAGGGAGAGAACAGCGTCAATGTTCTTCTCTCCGAACTGAATTGGAACCGCTCGATTAAAAAAACAAAAATCACTATTTCGGAATGTCAGTGTCATCCTTCTTGAGGCTGCCTGCTTTGAATCGATGACATTTTGATAATACGCAAGAAGAGAATTCGCATCTTTTTTCTGGAAATAATCAAATAATGTCGTATCATCTCTCTTTAGGGTATCAGACCCGTTCAGGTACCGGCAGGCATGGGCATTTGCATACAGAATGGTGCCATCCCGGTCGATTACACACACGGCATCGATGAGACCGTCAAGAATTGTTTTTAATCTTTGTTCCTGAAGAATTGCCTCTTTTTTCTCCCGCGAACTCTCAGTAACATCACGAAACAGCACAATAATCCCGGTGATGGTATTATGCTCCTTCAGATCACTTATAGAGACTTCAATGATTCGTTCTTCTCCACCGCCGCTGATTATCGGAACCTCTCCCCTGAAATGACCGGTCATAGTCAGCTCGGAGTAGATTTTTTTCCCCATCTTTTCAAAGAGATCGTCGGATGCATAGAGCATCCGGATACTCTGACCAATCAGGGATCCTTTTTCATAACCCAGGATCCTGCACCCTGCAGCGTTGCAACTTAAAAAACGCCTGGAATTATCAATTGTTGCCACACCATCATTGGCATCCTCCAGAATAGTCGTGAGATATTCATTCAAATCCTGGATGATCTGTTCAGCAGCGACACGGTCGGTAATATCAACAACGGTCCCCAGGTATCCGGTGACCTCACCGTCATGATTCCTTAAGGGAACGGCCATCCCCAGGGCGTAAACCTCTTCACCACTCTTCTTCTGATACCGGTAGGAGTGATTCCAGGGTATTCCCTCAACGACATGTTCATGCCAGAGTCGTTTGATCCAATCGCGATCGGCCCGGTGAATCACTTTTACCCACTTCGATCCCTTCACTTCGTCTGGTTCATACCCGGTTATCTCACACCATTTTTTATTCACATAAATAACTCTGCCTTTCGCATCTGCCTCAAAAATACCGACCGGAGCGACCTCAGCAAGGGTTTCATACCGGTGTAGACTTGATGATAATTCACGGGTCCGGATACTCAGATGCTCTTCCAGCTCTTCCTCGTATTTTTTATGTAACGTCAGATCATGCAGAACAAGGGCAACTTTTGTGGAGAAATCATTCTCCTGAATGGGAATACATGAAACCCGAAAGAAGTACTCATTTCCTTCTATGCCTACGTAATCTTCAAAGATTCGTTTGTTTCCCGCTACTGCATCTTCCAGTGCCCGGATAATGTCATGTGAAAATAATTCAGGGATCCGGGTATACCGGATATTTGATCCCTTCACCTCATCTGGCTGAATCTTGAAGAAAGAGGCAAAAGGATCATTCATGTCTTCAATAAACAGATCATCGTCGATGATTAGAAAGAGGTCTGAAGACAGACTCAAAAGTCGCGCAACAGGAATTTTCGAAGAAAGGGTGTACACTTTTGCCCTTCCAAAGGATCTCATGGAGATTTCTCCCCGGCCGGTCATGAGATTGAGGATATTGAGTATTAATGTCCGGTTAATCCCAAGAGATCTGGAAATATCAGATATTGTCATACCCTGGCGGTTTTTTGCCAGTATTTGTTGAATATCACATATGATCGCCTCCTCTTCGGAGTTCTGAGTGTCATAGTGGTTTTTCATCAATACACCATTCATTGTTCTTATAGTATACTAAATTAATGCTTAGAACAATTGTGAATTTAATTATAGCAATATGGCAAAAATATAAATAATAGCACGCCCATGTTTCATTATCGAAGGTCTGCTGAACGATTCAGGATCCTTCGTCGCATAGGTGATACAACTCAAAGTAGCAGATTCAGGTATGGGGTGAACCATGGAATTTCTGGATAATCTAAAAATGGGCAGGAAACTGATTGGAAGTTTTCTTGTCG
>CAZEWE010000115.1:0-8311 GCA_964515765.1 uncultured Methanospirillum sp.
CAGGCCTGGACCGGGAATTGAACCCAGATCGAGGGAACCACAATCCCTTAGGATAGCCATTACCCCACCCAGGCAGGTTGCACCATATATGTTATCAGGGAGATGATTTGAATCTATCCACACCCTGACCATGATATCTTCTGCTGATAATCGGTGTGGCTGGCCCTCCCTGGTCGGTACTGTGAATGATTATTAGCCGTGACCACTGATGTGTACAACATTATCAGATCCTCTCCCCGGAAGGATATCTCCTGTTTTCAAATAGCACCGGGAAAGGACGACAAAATAATTGTGGTGGTGGAAAGGTGGGTAAAAAAGCAGTAAAGAAAAGTAAAAACGAAGGAGATACACCCCATATCAGGACTCCTATTGTCTGCGTCCTCGGGCATGTGGACCATGGGAAGACATCTCTTCTGGACCGGATCAGGGGATCCTCTGTCGTTGCCGGAGAGGCAGGAGCGATCACCCAGCATATCGGTGCAACTATTGTCCCGATAGATTCGATCACGAGCATGAGCGGGGGAATGAAGAGTCTGAATATCAGCATTCCCGGACTCCTCTTCATTGATACTCCGGGCCATCATGCATTCACCACCCTGAGGGCACGGGGAGGGGCGCTCGCTGACATGGCCATCGTGGTTGTTGACATTACCGAGGGATTTCAGCCACAGACTATCGAAGCAATTCAGATCCTCCGGAACTGTAAAACCCCCTTTGTGGTCGCTGCAACAAAGCTTGACCGGATTCCGGGATGGCGATCCACCGAAAAATCTCCATTTCTGAAGAGTTTTGCAGCTCAGAATGAACGGGTTACTCTCCTTGTTGAGACGAAGGTCTATGATATTGTTGCCACGCTGGCAGAGCATGGATTCTCATCCGAACGGTTTGACCGGGTTTCAGATTTCGCCAGAAACCTGGCGATCGTACCGCTCAGTGCTCACACCGGTGAAGGAATATCCGACCTTCTGATGGTCCTTATTGGTCTGGCACAGCGGTACATGGAAGAAGCACTGACCCTTACCGTTGACGGGCCGGGCTCTGGAACTGTCCTTGAAGTGAAGGAAGAAAAAGGCCTTGGTGCTACCATCGACGTCATTTTGTTTGACGGGACTATCCGGGTCGGTGATGAGATTGCCATTGCAACCACTGATGGAGTCCAGACAACCAAAGTCAGATCTCTTCTCCAGCCAAGACCCATGCAGGAGATCCTGGTTGAAGACCGGTTCTTACGGGTGAAAGAAGTCGTCGCTGCAGCGGGAGTGAAGGTTAGTGCCCCCGGACTTGACCAGGTCATCGCCGGATCACCGGTGCGGGTCATTGGTGATGATTCTGAAGATGTCAAGACCAGTATTGCGAAAGAGATGACCGAAATTAATGTCAATCTCTCTCCGGAAGGACTCATCATCAAGGCTGATACCATCGGGGCGCTTGAGGCATTATGTAAGGAACTGACCGCGCATGAAATTCCGGTCATGAGGGCTGAGGTAGGCCAGGTCAGCAGGCATGACGTTATCGAGGCCGAAACAATTAAAGATCCCCTGTACAGGGTCTTGATCGCTTTTAACACCCCGGTGCTTCCTGATGCCCAGGATCTCCTCAAAGAACCGGCATATTCAGAGATGATCCAGTTCTTCTCGGGGAACGTCATCTACCACATTCTTGAAGATTACCTGGAATGGAGGAATAATCTCAAGAGGGTAATGGACCAGAAGCGGTTTGAGAAGATCATTTTTCCGGCAAAAATCCTCATTCTTCCCGGGTGTGTCTTCAGGCAGAATAATCCCGCCGTGGTCGGGGTCAGAATCCTCTCAGGGACTCTCCGGACTGGTGTGAATCTGGTCAGAAGAGACGGAAAAAAGGCCGGGTCTCTGAAATCGATGCAACTCAGGAAGGAGAACATCCAGGAGGCACATGCCGGGGATGAGGTTGCAATCTCCATAGAAGGTGCAACGGTTGGGAGACAATTTGATGTGGAGGATGAACTGCTTGTAGGCGTCCCCGAACGGCACGTAAAAGTCCTGGAGACTGAGATGCTCTCTCACCTGAACGAAGATGCAAAGGAAGTTCTGGATGAATACACCCGGCTCTTCCGGAAGGAGAATCCCTTCTGGGGGAAGTAGAATTATTAAGGATATATACCAACCTGTAAGGAGACTTCTCAGCTTTGCCTGAGTGATGGGTTCTTCGGATCGGACGAAAATAAAAAATTTGCAGCGATCGTTGAATTTCTAATTTGGTGATAATAATGGTTGATTTTAAGGTAGTCCTTTCAGATCCGGCAACCGGCAAGGCATACAATATTGATGCCAGCGGTGCAGGTGCCGGCTCTTTTATTGGCAAGCGTATCGGTGATGAGATTGATGGTTCAGCACTTGGATTTGATGGATACAAGATCCGGATCACCGGTGCATCCGACCGGAACGGAACTCCGGCAAGAAAGACTCTTCAGACGGCCGGACGGCGAAAGGTTCTCATGGCAGGCGGCGTCGGATTTCACCCACGTGTTGACGGTGAGCGACGGAGAAAAATGGTCCGTGGTGCAGAGATAACCCAGGACTTCGTTCAGATTAACGCAATCGTTGCAACCCAGGGCTCAAAGACCCTTGCAGAATACTTTGCTCCGGCAGAGCCAGAAGCACCGGCAGCAGAATAAATATTTATTCTTTTTTCAGCAGCACCTGTTTTAATGGATCCAGCAGATCAGTAACAGGGATCCCGTTTCTTTTCGCAACAATGACAAGTGCCGCTTCAGGCCTGATATTTCCATCAAAGTTTTCGGTTATGACCTGATTCATCTGGGCTATGATCTCTTCCGGTTCTTTCCTGGTATGACTGGTGATCCGGTCCAGAAGCTGTTCAAAGGGATCATGCGCATCAAAAATGGATGATGATGGCTTATACCCGATAGGAATCTGGACATCTGCAAGGTCAAAGAGAGGATAGTACATCTCCCCATCTGTTTCCAGAAGATGCTGCTCAATCCCCCGGTGAATCAGAAGATCAACCTGTTCACGATCCATCCACCGGCGGTCAAAGGCATAGTAGTAAATTAATTCACTTTTCCCAAGTTTCTGGGCCCTGCTGTGGTAAAAGGGTGCTGCGAGTGCGGTTTTGAGTGTCATGTCAGAGTACCGGGAGTGAGAAGTCCTGTACCTTATGTTAGATTCCCTGACTCATCACTCTTTTTTCCCTGATAAAAATTCCAACAGATTTAAGGGATAATATTTTCATCCCATTCTTTTTATCTGCACAAGAGAATATTGGTGGTACACATTCTGCATAAGCGGATGGAGATGTGAGTCAGATGAATGGAAATTTCAGATCGCGTTACATTGTGCTGCTGTTTTGTGTGCTGGTGGGGATTGGCACCATTTCAGTCAGCAGCGTTCTGGGAGATACCGGAGGTGTCCCTTCTTCAGCACCCGGTTATCATCCCGGTCTTTTCACTTCAGGTCAGGGAGTGAGCATTCCTGCCGTAGTAAATACCTACGAGGGAGGAAGTCCGGAGCCTTTTGTGAACCAGGAACAGAACATATCATTCTCGATATACCCCGGAGATCTGTCAACAGGGAAAAAACCATCACTCGTAGGATTTTTATCTGCAGGGAATCTGAGAGCACCAGTGAGTATCTTCGGGCGGATGACAGGAGCTGCCGAATATCAGTATCTTGCCACCGTAATTCCGGATGGTCAGGGAATATTTCTCTGGGAGATCCCGGTAAGCTGCTATGGATACACTGATTTTCAGGTAAAAAACACCTGAAACCTTTCTTAAAAAAGAGTTATTCGATCAGAACAGCGTTGATAACGCCATGCTGACCTGGTCTGCTGGTAATCCGTGCACGGCCAAGTTCAGTTCTGATGATTGCACCACGGGTGAGAAGGTTACGCCGGACATAGTTCGGGTTTGCTGCGTTCTCTTCCACGTTCTCAATCTTTACTTTCTTTGTTTCTCCGGTTTTTGCATTGCTGATTGCAGCATATTCACACCGGAGTGCCCGGACCTTATTATTTCCGCCGTAAGTACGGGAAATTTTTCTCCGGTCAATACCAATATGGGTTTCAGCCGGAGCTGACCCGATCTCCCTGCGTTTTTTTCCACGGGACGGGCAATACCTGCCGCCGGTGGATTTCCGAACAGAACGTCCTTGCCATTGCATAATATCTCATCCTCAAGTAGCATTTACCCGGAGTGGGAGGGCCGGGTAAACCACGGAGTCTTATACATATCCCCCGCGCCAGTATATAAGATTCCGCTTAGGACAGGATCTCATCAACCAGAGAATCAATCCCATCCCCGGTCTTCATATTTGTTCTGAATATTTTCATAGCAGGATTATACCGGAGCATGTCCCGTTCCATCCGATTCAGATCTGCACCAACCGCGTCGGCAAGGTCTATCTTATTCAGGACCGCTATGGTGCAGCCCCGAAACATCATCGGATGTTTATTGACAACATCATCGCCCTCGGTTGAGGAGACAACAACAATTCGTTTCTCCGCGCCCAGCTCAAAATCAGTCGGACATACCATATTTCCAACATTCTCAATAAACAGGACATCCACATCATTGAGCGGAAGATGGTCCAGGGCATGTTCGATCATGTGTGCATCCAGATGACACTCCTTTCCGGTGTTCACATTTTCCGCAGGGATGCCAAGGGCAACAATTCTCTGAAAATCATCATCACCATATACATCACCCGCGATCGCTGCAGCTTTCAGTCCTCTGCTATTCAGTTTTGGAACGACCTTTTCGATGAGTGCCGTCTTTCCTGACCCAATGCCCCCGAGCAGATCAAAAGCCCTGACTCCATGGGCATGAAGGTGCGCGGCATTTGCATCAGCCAGTTTTCGGTTGGCTGAAAAAATATCTTTTTCAATGGAGATATCGATATGATGCATACCATAGCATCTCTCCCGCTGGTACTTTATAGGTTCAGATTGCAGATCTGTGAGAATGGATAAGGGAGTAATACTCTATCCCTGTTACTTTGACAGTGAGCTGATGCGGTCAGAGGGGCGCAGAGTCTCCCGTGGCACCGGCGTCGCTCATCCTGAACCCGGGGATATCGAACGTATCTTAAAAGCAAACAGAATTCCTTTCACCCGTGAGTCAAAATCCCATCCAGCCTACTGGTGGAAACACCAGGGAAGATTTGTTGTTGAACATACGGGATCAAAAGGAGAACTGATCGCACTGGTCAGCTCGGGACTGAAAAACGTAGGAAAGAAGAGCTGATATGTACGATTTTCACACCCATACACTCCTGTCAGATGGAGATCTGCTCCCGACAGAACTCCTCAGACGCATGCAGGTCCTAGGATACACCGTAGTCGGTATTACCGATCATGTTGATGCCGGAAATATTGAAGAGACACTCGCATCACTTGGCCGGGTGACAAAATCTGCTCATACTATGGGAATCAGGCTCCTTCGTGGAGTAGAAATTACCCATGTCCCGCCGGCAGAAATTGCTGAACTTGCCCTCTATGCCAAAGAGAATGGGGCAGATATCGTGGTTGTCCATGGTGAATCCCCGGTAGAACCGGTGATGCCGGGAACAAATCATGCTGCAGTTTCCTGTCCTCATGTTGATATACTCGCCCATCCGGGTCTCCTTACCGAAGAGGATGCATCCCTTGCCAGAAGAAACAATATCGCTCTTGAGATTACTGCCAGGGGAGGGCATAACCGGACAAACGGACATGTAGTCAGGGTTGCAGAAAAGACCGGATGTCTCATGGTTGTGGATTCGGATGCACATCATCCGGGTGATCTGATGTCTGCACGTGACCGGGAGATTGTTGGATCTGGTGCGGGAATTACCGGTGAATTACTTAAAAACCTTCTCTCTACAGAGGGAAATGAATTCTATCACCGGTTTACGTAATACTTAATAATTGCCATAACTGTTAAATACATCTTATTCGCACATATATAGGTTGCTTATCTTATCTCCGGTGGGGGGATACAGGCATTTTTGGGGGCGATGTTTTGGTACGGGCTATTGGAAGAGTTAAAAGTAAATTTGGACATCATATCCTGATCATTGAATGTGATGCAGCGAAGCTTCCCCGCCTGTACAGCAAAGTTCTTGATAAACGTTGGAAACCAGTGGGGAAACTTATCGATATTTTCGGTAATGTCACATCACCGTACGCTGCGGTATTGACCAATATCGAGGAGCCTTCGCGACTCATAGGCGAGAAGCTCTTTATTAAATAGAGGAAAGAATGTCAGAAGAGATTGAGAAACTCCGGACACTTCAGAAAGAACGTGAAGCCCTGAAAAACAGGCTGACCGGGAAGGTAACTGAAAAACAAAAGAAGATTGAGAACCAGACCGAATCTCAATGTCCTGAGTGTGGCAGCAGACAGCTTGTTCATGATTATGAACGGGCTGAACTGGTCTGTCAGCAGTGTGGTCTGGTTATTGATGCAGAATTTATCGATCGCGGGCCTGAGTGGCGTGCTTTTGACCATGACCAGCGGATGAAGAGGTCCCGTGTGGGAGCACCGATGACCTTTACCATCCATGACAAAGGTCTCTCCACCATGATTGACTGGAGAAACCGGGACAGTTATGGAAGGGCAATCTCATCAAAGAACCGTGCACAGCTGTACCGGCTCAGGAAATGGCAGCGTCGTATCAGGGTAAGTAATGCAACCGAGCGAAACCTTGCCTTTGCATTGTCTGAACTGGACCGGATGGCTTCAGCACTTGGTCTTCCCCGTAATGTCAGGGAGACTGCTGCTGTTGTCTACCGTGATGCAGTCGATAAAAACCTTATTCGTGGCCGGAGTATTGAAGGGGTCGCAGCAGCCGCATTATATGCAGCATGCCGTCAGTGCAGTGTTCCCCGGACACTTGATGAGATTGCAGAAGTATCGCGGGTTTCCAGAAAGGAGATCGGCCGAACGTACCGGTTCATATCCCGTGAACTTGGGTTAAAACTCCTGCCGACTTCACCGATAGATTATGTTCCCCGGTTCTGTTCAGGGCTTCAGCTGAAAGGAGAGGTCCAGAGCAGAGCAGTTGAGATTCTCAGGCAGGCAGGAGAGCGGGAACTGACCTCAGGACGAGGGCCAACCGGTGTTGCTGCTGCTGCCATCTATATCTCTTCTATCCTTGGCGGCGAACGAAGAACACAGCGAGAAGTTGCGGAAGTTGCCGGTGTGACGGAAGTTACCATCAGGAACCGGTATAAGGAACTGGCAGAAAAACTGGATATTGAGATCATTCTCTGATCTCCTTTTCGGGCTCGTAGATCAGTGGGAGATCGCTGTGTTCGCAACGCAGAGGCCGCGGGTTCAAATCCCGCCGGGTCCACTTTTTGATCTGAAGTTTTAAGAATGGTTTTTTGTCGTTTATGATGCCTGCCCGCTCAGGCATCCAATATCAATAACACTCCGAAGTGTCCCTGGCAGTATATGATTCTGCATCCCTTCTATTCCCATAACTGAGAAGTACAGGTAGGTTGTATCATATTCCCTGATGACTTCAGGATCCATCAGCCATACACCTGGCTCCATTGTTTCAAGCATCTGCACAGGAGCTGACCCTGAGAAATCAAGGCCATCTTTTGAGACTGAGAAAAATATCCGCTGACCTTTTGACTTGGGAGTGGTATCCACGTAAAAGATACCAGTTCTCCCATCTGGAAGGACCACAATCGCTGGATCAGTCCCATATCGGATCCTGACTCCATCCTCCTTCTTCCAGGAGATCCCCATATCTTCAGATATAGCACTTTTTATCCCGGCACCAGGGATGCTGTAGTACATCCTGATGGTCCCGTCATCGTAGGTTACTCCGGTCGGAACAGAAGGATAACCCGGAATACTCTGGGTATCATCAGCATCGATGAGGATCTGTTCCTCTCCGGAGAAAGTTATGCCATCCTGTGATGTAACAGAGTACAGGGAATGCTCATGCCCGACAGTCTGGCGAAATACCATCCGATATGTCCCGTCAGGAAGGGAGAACACCCATGGTTCTGTCCTGAAAACACTTCCTCTCGTCGGAACACCAAGACAGGGCTCACTCATCCGTTCCCATGATATCCCGTCGGCAGACTCCATGCACATGATTCCTTCTTCCCATCCGCTATAGTACGCCATCAGGGATCCATCAGACAGACGAAGGAGATTATATGCAGTTCCATCCAGATCAGAGGGCTCGGGTGTTCCGACACATTCACCGATCCGGACGAGCGCCGGCATCTGCACCTGGTCTGTGCTCAGAAAAGAGAAGGAGAGAGTTGTTAATTCATTGGCCTCAACAGAGATATTCTGCGTCTGAGAGAAA
>CAZEWE010000116.1:0-8196 GCA_964515765.1 uncultured Methanospirillum sp.
CTGAATCATATTACCAGTCAGCGGTTCGTTCATTGAACCAGGCATATCCCTCATTTTCCGAAGATGTGCAGGTTCTGTCAGGACTTAGCAAATCATTGTCAAGAATTGGAAAACAAGACGAGGCGGAATATTTTATTGAAAAAGGGAAAAAAAGCGTAATGGAATGATTGGATATTGTATTTTATTTTAATTCTGCATCTTCATTTCGAATTTTAAACCAAAATGAGCCCCCATGAAGCCCGAATTTTTCCATTTCTTCCGGGACAAGGTTTTCCTGGAGCATGAAGGCATCAGGCATTATAATATCCCAGTTTCTTTTCCCTCCGAGTAAATAGGCTCCAATGAGATATTGTTCAGAATAATATCGGTCATTCCACTCCTTTGGATAATCGCATGGGAGAAAAATATCGTGCATTTCCACTATAACACCATTTTTCAGATATGGAAATACATCAAAAAATAAAGTCATTACATCTGAGTTTGTGAATACCCGATGTGAATTGTCGATAAATAAAATATCATTCTCATTTAAAGAAGAAAAAAAGGATAGATCAATATCTTCTAATCTTTTTCTAATAAAGGTATCACAATAGTCGTTAATAATGGACCGTGGGCTCGGATCGATACAGATTATCTGAGTGTCGGGTGAATAGTCCTTTTTGGCTGATGAAGCAAAAATTGTTGAAAAACCGCTCCCAATCTCAACGTATTTTCCAGGTTTTATTGTTGATATTAATCCATACAAAACTACTGCATCCAAACCTCCAAAATATCGGTTTTTTGGAATCTTCCAACCAGGTGATTTCGCCAGATTTTCACAATATGGTAGGAAAGATTTGAGTGTTGTAAGGTATCTCTCCTTATCCGAAGAAATCATATCTTTCAAAATTGAATGACCGTTTTTCCAGTGTGGTCTGGGCTCTACCGGATAATCAATGTATAAATATTGGCCTCCAAATATAATCCTTTTACAGAAAAAGTATCCATGTCTTTTTATTGTATCAAAAAAGCTCATTATCATAAAGAGCCATTTATTGTATGTAATTATTACGCTATTCCTTCACGTTCAGGAATTATAATCTCATTTCTATAAAATTATCATGGCAGACATATCACCCCGGATGCAGGGCTATTATGACCGGTTGAATGCAGGTCTTGCACAGGCGATGGAGGCTGCCCAGGCAGCCAGAAAAACCGGACTTGACCCCGAGACCGTTGTGGAGATCCCGATTGCAAATGATCTGGCCGACCGGGTTGAGGCACAGGTAGGTATCACGGGTGTGGCCCAGATGATCCGTGAACTTGAAGCGGTCATGTCCCGTGAAGAAGCATCCCTTCATATCGGTGACTATTTTGCAGAAAAGAAGTTTGGAGAAACGACAAAAGAAGAGATCCTGGACCATGCTATCCGGACTGCCATGGCCCTCCTGACTGAAGGGGTCGTTTCAGCACCCATCGAAGGGATTGCCAAGGTTGCGGTTAAGAAAAATGATGACGGGTCTGAATACCTTGCCATATACTATGCAGGTCCCATCCGGAGTGCAGGAGGAACGGCACAGGCTCTTTCTGTCCTTGTCGGTGATTATGTCCGGAGAATTCTGGGCATGTCAAAATATATGCCCAGGGAAGAGGAGATTGAACGGTATATCGAGGAGATCAGGCAGTATAATTCCATCATGAGTCTGCAGTATCTCCCATCCGAACGGGAAATAAAGCTCATCATCAGTAACTGTCCGGTCTGCATTGACGGGGAACCGACCGAGAAAGAGGAAGTATCAGGCCATAGAAATCTGGAACGGGTTGAGACCAACACCGTCCGGGGAGGAATGGCCCTTGTCATCGCCGAAGGACTTGCATTAAAAGCACCCAAAGTCCTGAAAAACGTCCGGAAGATGAAGATGGATGGGTGGGACTGGCTGGAAGAGATGATTCAGGCCACCGCCGGGAGTTCATCATCTGAAGAAAAGGAGGTGGGGATTCACCCGAAAGATAAATTTCTCAGGGATTTAATCGGAGGAAGACCGGTCTTTTCATACCCGATGCGGGAGGGCGGGTTCAGACTTGTGTATGGCCGCTCACGGAATACCGGTCTTGCTGCAGCGGGTCTAAATCCTGCAACCCTGCATATTCTTGGGGACTTTCTCGCCGTCGGAACCCAGATGAAGATTGAGCGGCCGGGAAAAGCAGCAGGTATCTCACCGGTTGACAGCATCCAGGGACCGACGGTCAGACTCATCAACGGTGATGTGGTCAGGGTTCATGATGCAAAACGTGCACGGGAACTCTCATCCCAGGTCAGTCATATCATCGATGTCGGTGAAATTCTCATCAGTTATGGCGAGTTCATGGAAAACAATCATGTGCTTGTCCCGTCTGCATACTGTGAGTCATGGTGGCGTCTGGAAGGAGGAACCACCCGTCCGGCAGATGAAACCGAAGCGATTCTCCAATGTGAGGCTGGATTATATCTTCATCCCGATTATCTGTACCTCTGGGATGATCTCAAACCAGCAGAAATCAGAAATCTTGCAGATTACCTCCACGAAAATGGGGTTCTTGAGAATGGCACCCTGATTCTTCCCTTTGATCCCACGATAAAGGAGTCTCTGGAACGGGTATTAATTGAGCACCAGGTACGGGACAATATGATCCGTATCTCTCCCTGTCAGATTATTTTGAGGTGTCTGGGACTTGATCAGTCTCTCGCTCTTTCCAATGCCTGGGAGAGGGAGCTTCCTGAAACAACCCTGGATCTGGTGCAGCATCTCTCCGGGATGAAGATGCGGTCAAAGGCGGGGACCAGAATCGGGGGAAGAATGGGCAGACCAGGGAAATCAAAACCCCGTGAGATGAAACCCGCCCCCCATGTGCTCTTTCCGGTCGGAGAAGCGGGAGGTTCACGGCGGTCTGTGCAGGAAGCCTCAAAGTTCACCTACCAGGCAAATACCGAAGGAGGGAACCTGCAGCTTGAGATGGGGGTGAGGCGGTGTCCGGCCTGCACAACTGAAACATACCGGAACCGGTGCTCATGTGGAAAACATACGGTCCCGGTTTTATCCTGTTCACGCTGTGGAATCGAGGTTCAGGGACTTGTCTGCCCTCAGTGCGGCATGGAACCCACTTCAGTCAGGCAATATACGGTCAATATCAGGCAGATGTTTCAGCAGGCACTTACCGATCTTGGAATGCGGGACCGGGATCTGGACCTGGTCAAAGGCGTAAAAGGACTGGTCTCCCGGAATAAACCGGTTGAAATGATTGAAAAGGGCATTATCAGATCTGCAAACAAGCTCTTTGTCTTTAAAGACGGGACGGTCAGGTTTGATATTATCGACATGCCTCTCACCCATTTCAGGCCCCGGGAGATTGGTGTTTCAATTGAGAAGCTGAGGGATCTTGGGTATACTCAGGATATTTACGGAGTTCCCCTGCAGAATCCGGACCAGGTTCTGGAGCTGCCTCCCCAGGATATCCTGGTCCCGGAGGGCTGTGGGGATTACCTCTTCTCCTGCACCCGGTTTCTTGACACGCTGCTTGAGAAAGTCTATGGGCTGCCTCCCTTTTACAATCTTGAAAAGCGGAGCGATCTTGTCGGCCATCTGGTCATCGGTCTTGCTCCCCATACCAGTGCCGGTGTCCTTGCCCGGATCATCGGATTTTCAAAAGCGAATGTGGGATATGGGCATCCGTTCTTCCATGCAGCGAAACGGAGGAACTGTTTTCATGGAGACACCCTTATCGAAGTCTATGAGGATGGGATGCTCCAGGAGATCCCCATCAGACGTTTTGTCCTGGAACATCTGGATCTCTCACAGGCAGGAGTCGACGCACTCGGGACATTCTATGCCGACCCGGTCCGTCCGGCCCATGTCAGAAGTGTTGACACCGGTGGCATTCCACATCTCCGGAAGATAACATCAGTCTCCGTGCACAAGGCTCCGGCAAACCTGATTCAGTTCTCCACCTCACGGGGGAGAACCCTCTCCGTAACCCCGGATCATGCAATGCTCGTCTGGGATGTCACATACCTTCGGAAAATCCGGGCCTTAGAGGTGAAAATAGGCGATGCGGTCCCGATCTGGGAATGTGGCGTGGTGATCAGTGACCGGATAGTTGCCATCGATTATGTTCCCTGTGAGGATGAACGGGTCTACTGCCTTACGGTCTCCCAGGATCACAATGTCGTAGCAAACGGGATCTTCACCGGGCAGTGTGATGGTGATGAGGACTGTGTCATGCTGCTGCTGGATGGCCTGATGAACTTCTCCCGGTCATTTCTTCCGGTGACACGGGGTGGCTCCATGGATGCACCTCTTGTCCTGACAAGCAGAATCGATCCGACTGAGATCGACAAGGAGAGTCATAACCTTGATGTCTGTGCGACCTACCCGATAGAGGTGTATGAGACTGCTCTTCGGTACGGGAATGCCAAGGATGTGGAAAGCCTGGTTGACCGGGTTGAGCGGCGGCTGAATACTCCGGCTCAGATTGAAGGATTCTTCTTTACCCATGACACATCAGATATCTCTGCCGGCCCCCTGGAGACGATGTATACCCAGCTTCAGTCGATGCTGGACAAGCTTGACTGTGAACTCTCCCTTGCGAAGCGGATTCGTGCCGTAGATGAGCATGATGTGGCAGAACGTGTCCTTAAGACCCATTTTATCCGTGATCTGCAGGGAAACCTCTCTGCATTTTCAAAACAGAAATTCAGGTGCACCAAGTGTAACACCAGTTACCGCCGGATGCCTCTTGCGGGAAAATGCAAATGCGGGGGGAATGTTATTCCAACCGTCCATGAAGGGTCGGTGAAAAAATACCTGCAGATGTCCAGGCAGATATGTGAAGAGTACAATATTACCGAATATACCCGTCAGCGAATCGAAGTAATAGACATGAATATTGAATCCACATTCGGAGAAGAGAAGGTTGAACAGATGGGCCTTGCAGATTTCATGTAGGACTGCCCTCTAGTGTCCGGTAATTTCCTTTTGGAACCCGCATCACAAACCGTACCCCCTTCCCGAACTCCCCGGTCTCCGTAATGGAAATACCGGTGATCGCAAGGATCTCCCTGACCAGAATAAGCCCGATTCCTGCTTTTCCTTCAAGGTTCAGGGATAAAATCTGTTCCTTATATTCCGGAGGAATCCCCGTTCCATTGTCCTCATAGATGAGCAGAAGGTCATCCCCATCCTGTTCTTTCCTGATACCGACTGTTGTTACGTGCCCGCCATGAATTGCAGAGTTCTCGACAAGATGCATAAACACCTTTTCCAGGAAGGGATCAGCATAGATAAAGACCCCTTGTGCAGACAACTCTTTTGCAATTCCCCCCATGCTCAGGTGAGAGACGGCGTAAATGAATACCTCCTCAACATTCTGCCAGACTGCCGGTTTTAATCCCATGTCCTGGTAATTCTTCATGAACAGCACAAGTCGATCAATGGACCGTACTGCACTCCGGCTCCGTTCCAGATATTTTTCAGCATCAGAATTTCTGACGATATCAACAGCAAAATCAAGGTATCCCCGGAGAATGAAGAGCTGATTATTCATCGTGGTCCGGGTGAGATAATTGAAGAGATTTAATTTTTCCGTCGCTTTCCTGATTGCATTCTCACTTCGCAATCGTTCGGATATATCCCTGATGGCAGCTACAATCCAGATCCTCCCTTTCCACTCAAAGAACCGGCCAATGATCTCAACCGGGAATCTGATCCCTGATCTCTTCTGATGATACCGTAGGGGGATGGCAAATGTTCCGGTCCTGGCTTCAGAGAAAAATGTTCTGGTTATATCAGGTTCTGCAGATAATTGCGTGATTCTCATCCCGATGAGGTCATTCTTCTGGTATCCATACATCTCAGCAGCAAAGAGGTTGGCCTCAAGTATCTCTTCGGTTCGTTGATCAATGAGAAAAATCGCCTCTTTTCCAAGTTCAAAGAGGTTATAGTATTTTTCATGACTTTCCTGGAGTTCTTCCCGTGCTGCTTTCTGCTCGGTAATATCAAATGCAAGCCCGATAACCCCGGTAACTGCACCTTTTCCATCTGTGATGGGCACTTTTCTCACGGTGAGCGGAATGTTCTTTCCGGATTTTTCTGGAATAGTCTCTTCGGAGATGAAGAGTGGCTTTCCTGATGCAATTACGGTATTATCCTGCTCCTGGTATCTGGTAGCGATTTCATGTGAAAACAGGTCATAATCGGTCTTTCCTTTCATCTCCTCCGAAGTCAGACCAATCGTATCACACAAGGTCTGACTGGCATACTGATATACTCCACTTCTGTCTTTCAAAAATGCATATCCGGGAAGGGCATCAAGAAGCGTTGTCATCATCTTTTCGGTTCTTCTCCTGATCAGCAGAATAGAAAGGAGGGTAATAAAGGCCGCAGATAAGATAATGATGACGAATAGTGCGGCTAAAATAAATTCATAATACTGTTCGAGAATAGCCGGAGGTTTGTTGAGGAGGATGCTCCCCGGAGGGATTCGCTCTTCCGGGACGTGGAACCGTTCAAGGACGGCATAATCAAAAATATACTGGGTTGCATCTGTTCCCACAACCGGTATCTCTGAAGCATTTTTCCCGGAAAGGATCTCCAGGGCCATCTGACCGGCGATGAATCCCTGTCTGTATCCGGAAAGAATGCTTCCACCCACGGTTCCCCGTCCGGTATTGAAATCATACAGGTTAAAAACCGGGACCGGGCTTGTTGCTGCAACTTTCTCCGCAAACTGGCCTATTTCAACGACTGTTCCGGTATTATCAACCGACCAGGAACCTATCAGGACAACCGTTCCTGGAGTCAGGTTCTGAACTTCCTGATATACTTCACCGGTTGTCACATCACCGACATATGAAAAAGTCGCCCTATCCTGATAATTCCGGCTGGCGTTCCTGATAGTTCCTGCAATTTCTATTCCTGATTCGGTATATTCACAGAGGACCAGGACATGGGTTGTTTCAGGGAAAAGACGAAATATGCTGTCGATGGTCTCTTCCGGGTTAATCGTTTCAATAACGCCGGTTACTCCCGGATATGTGTCAGGCCGTATTTCATCATATCCATTCAGCGCGGTGAAAATTATCGGGGTTTTTGAGAAAATTTCAGTGCGGTGCCTCAGCCCAAAGACAAGTGCGGCATCGTCGGTGGTGATGAGGAGATCCACCGGCTGGTCTTTGTACCGATACCTGAGCAGCTCTTCAACAAGGTTCAGGTTCTCATCAGAGGGGTAGTTCTTCCAGTTCAGGTATTCAAATGCGATGGAGGTATTCACTGGTAATGGCCCCAGTCCTGCCAGGATGCCTTCCGATACATTTGCCGTCCAGGTAAGGGTCGGGTTATATGAATGCAGGACCAGAATGAATTGCCCGGTGTCCTGACTTGCTGCGGCTCCACAGGTTGTCGAAAGGAGAAAAACCATGACCAATAGTGCGAGGATATGGAGTGGTGCATGGATGGTGGGGGGCCTTTCCATTATCTTGAACCTATTATGTATGTACTGAAGTAAGTATCGATCTGAATGGCAGACGAGTAACTTTTATATGTTTTTCTGTTATGGCTAGATGCAGGGAGGCTAAACAGAAAATATACAAATAGGATCCTGACTAACCTAAGTATGTCAGCTTGGTGTGGATCTCTTCCATACCATCTCTTCTTCTTATTGTGCGGGGATAGCCAAGTGGTCAAAGGCGAACGCCTCAAGAGCGTTTCTCGTAGGAGTTCAAGGGTTCGACTCCCTTTCCCCGCATCAGGACAGTATGGTCGGTTCGTTACTTAATTTATTGTATGAACCATTCGGGTGATTAATGCCCTTTGGTGAAAGGAATCTCTGAAAACGATACATTTTATAGTTTTTAAGGGTGACTCTCGCGAGCGGTAGAAGTCTCTTTCTTTAAAGTCTGATTCTCGTGCTCAGATACGGCCCATTATCCCGGATCATTCATCTGACACTCTGGTGACATTTGTTTGTGATAAAAAAACATATTGAAGGCTAGATTGATGAAGGGTTGATCTGAACAAAAGTATTAAAAGCAAAGTAAGAGATGGTTCAATATGAAGAGTGTATGGGCTATCCTCATGATTGTTCTTGGGGTTCTTGGTTGTTCTGTACTGACAACCGCTACTGAAACAGCGATTACAACTCCTGATTCCATTCCTAATTTAACCGGAATATGGAAAGGGACAT
>CAZEWE010000117.1:0-8183 GCA_964515765.1 uncultured Methanospirillum sp.
CTAGATAGTGGTGCAACTGCGTGGATACTTGCCTCTACCTGCCTGGTCATGCTCATGACTCCAGGGGTCGGGTTGTTCTACGGAGGGCTCGTACGAAAGAAAAATGTCGTCTCAATGGTAGCACTGGCATTTCTCAGTTATGCTCTCGTGAGTGTTCAGTGGGTCTTTTGCGGATATTCTCTCGCATTTGGCTCGGATATAGGCGGATTTATTGGTGGCCTGGACTTTATCGGACTTTCCGGAGTCGGGTCGGAAGCGACTACTCTTCCCATACCGGATATCCTGTTTGCAGCATTCCAGCTGGTATTTGCTGCACTGACACTGGCAATCCTGACATCCGGCGTAGCAGAACGGATACGGCTTTCAGCCTTCGTGGTCTTCGGACTGCTCTGGACAACCCTGGTCTATGATCCTCTCGCTCACTGGGCCTGGGGTGGTGGCTGGGCTGCTTCGCTTGGAGCCCTGGACTTTGCCGGAGGAACGGTGGTCCATATCAGTTCAGGATTTGGTGCACTGGCCATTGCGCTGGTGATAGGAAAACGGATGGGCTTTGGAGAAAACTCAATAGAACCCCATAACATCCCGATGACACTGCTGGGCGCAGCATTGCTCTGGTTTGGATGGTTCGGGTTTAACGCCGGAAGTGCGATAGCAGCCGATGGTCTTGCTTCAAGTGCCCTGATGGTTACCAACACCGCAGCGGCTGCCGGAGCTCTGACATGGCTGCTTGCAAGCAGTATACATGGAAAACCAAGTTCAGTCGGTATGGTTTCAGGGGCTATTGCAGGTCTGGTCGGTATCACACCTGCGGCCGGATTTGTTGATGTCCCGTCATCACTTGTCATCGGTGGTGTTGCCGGTCTCATCTGTTATGGGGCACTTCTCTGGCGCCTGAAGAAAGGGTTTGATGAAAGTCTTGATGCATGGGCCATTCACGGAGTAGGTGGTCTGTGGGGTGCAATCGCAACAGGTATATTTGCAAGTGTAGGTCATACCGGTCTCCTTGCCGGCAATGTATATCAGTTTGGTATCAACACCATCGATGCACTGATTGCTGCCATGTATGCCTTTGTGGTCACCTATGTCCTGGCATTGGTAATTGACAAGACAATCGGACTGCGTGTATCGGAAGATGAAGAATATGTCGGCCTTGACATCTCCCAGCATGGAGAGCGGGCACGATCATAACCAAGGTGAATCATGAAACTGGTAAAAGCCATTATTAAACCCGAACGACTGGACGCCGTCAAAACTGCCCTGGAAGAGGCCGGTTTTTTCGGTATGACTCTGACCGAGGTCCAGGGCCGGGGAGAACAGAAAGGGATCAGCCTTCAGTACCGTGGTGGAACAATTGAGGTAGACCTCATTCCCAAGGTAGAGGTGGAGATCCTGGTATCTGCAGAGAAAGTGAACCAGGTCATAGAAGCCGTCAAGAAGGGAGCATATACCGGCAAAATCGGTGATGGCAGAATCTTCGTCATCCCCATCGAAGAGTCCATAAAAATCAGAACCGGAGAGGTGATAAGGGAGTAATTAAACTGAAGATCAGTTGTCTGGTCAGAAACCCAAAACTTCCACTCTTTTTCAGTTGAATAAGGGGATGATTTGTATCGGTTCCCTACTCTGAATAACAAATCCAACGGTCATAAATCGGATCTGCATCTGATTCAAATATCTCCGCTTTTTTTCCGGTGCTAAAAACCCATTCCTTAATCTGTATTATCTCAGGTTCAGTTCCGGCGGTGAAAAGAACTCTTTCTGACGCCATGCAAGCAGCAGCAATGATCTCCTGCCATATATGGGCATTAAATGAGTGTATCTCTCCGATCATAAATCCACATACCAGGGATGCTGGTTTTTTCATGTACTGGTTTATCATCCGGCCATCAATCCACATGGTTCGTTCAGGCCTGAGTCGTCCGGCCATGATCCCCCGCACCAGGAGAGATTCGTCGTTATCATAGGCAACCGGGTGCATTCCATGAGCCTGCATAACCATCGAACCTACACCGGTACCACAGCAACAGTCAAGGCAGAATAAATCCGGTTCAGTTCCCACCGTTTTATGGAGGATTGCTTCAATGCTCTGAACCCGGGCAGGATTGAGATCATCCGGGCCGGGAAGGACAGAATCACACAGCTGGTTACTGTAATACTCCCTTATTGCATCAAGGACAACTTCATTCTCCTCCTGATACATCTCCCATTCAAACTGCTCGAAAAAGTCGATGAGTCCCAGTGATGGTTCCCGAAGCAGCGTTGTACACCCGACCCATCCACCTTCTTCAGCATTTTTGGCAAAAAGAACGGGATTCTCATCTTCATCGACCAGAATTTTTCCGGCTTTTCCTGGAAAAACGGTCAAGAGATCATCGATCTCCTGATATATCAGATCGGAAAATGTGGGTTCAACAAGAGAGATAGTTTCAAGCTCCAGCATTTGTGCGATTTTCATATTTCAAGTCAGAACCTGTTAGGACTATGAAAAAAAAGAACTATCGGTTTGAACTATCACAGTGAAAAAAATTGGAATTATTGATGAATACTGCTCGTTCAGAGAAGCTCTTTGCCATTCATGTATGGCCGAAGCACCTTTGGTATCTCTACCGAGCCGTCTTCATGCTGGTTATTTTCAAGAATTGCCCGCATGGCTCGTGAAGTTGCGATTGCGGTGGAATTCAGGGTATGAACAAACTGTTTTGACTCAAAATCCTCTTTGTCCCTGACCCTGATGTTTAATCTGACTGCCTGATAGGTGGTACAGTTGGAGCACGAAACAACTTCGCGGTATTCGTTCTCACGGGGCATCCATGCCTCAATATCATACTTCTTTGCCGCAACTGTTCCAATATCACCAGTACAGATATTCACAAGCCGGTATGGAATCTCTAGTTTCTGGAATATCTCCTCGGCATTTTCACGAAGTTCTTCATGAATTCTCCATGACTCATCCGGGTGGCAGTAGACAAACTGCTCTACCTTATGGAACTGGTGAACACGGAAAAGACCTTTCGTATCAAGACCATGAGATCCAATCTCCCGCCTGAAACAGGGTGACAATCCGGCAAGTTTGACCGGCAGATCCTTCTCTTCAAATATTTCATCCTGGAACATTGCTGCCATCGGGTGCTCACTGGTAGCGATCAGGTATGCATCATCATCCTCAACTTTATACATGACTTTCTCAAAATCATCAAGGTCAGTAACCTCCTCGTATGACTTCCGGTTAATCATGTACGGGGGGATGATTGGTGTATAGCCTTTTTCCATTAAAATATCCAGGGAAAACCGCTGAAGGGCGAGATCAAGAAGAACCAGGTTCCCTTTCAGGAAATAAAAACCTGCACCGGATGTCTTGGTTGCCCGTTCAAAATCGGCCCAGTCATTATCTGCAGCAAGTTGTCCGTGATTTTTTAGTTCAAAGTCAAAGGTCCGGGGTGTCCCATATCTCTTTACCTCGACATTCTGGGTATCATCAGCACCCACCGGAACGCTCTCATGGAGAATATTGGGGATACGCATGAGGTAATATCGTATCTTTGCTGAAATGTCCTCCATCTCAGCTTCATTTTCTTTTATGCGTCCAGGGAGACCTGCAGCTTCGGCAATGAACGCAGATGCATCTTCCCCGGCCTTTTTTGCACGATTTATATCATATGAGATTGAATTTCGTCTTCGCCGTAATTCATTGGTCTGACCGATCAGTTCACGGTGCCGAACATCCTGCACAAGCAGGTCATCAATCCATGCTATCTTCTCGAGATCATTTCTCTTCTTCAGATCTTCCCGTATGATATCCGGATTTGCCCGGACGAATCGTATATCAAGCATTGAGGTACACCTGGATTCTGGTAATAAGACCTATAGTATTAGGATTGTCAGTACCATTGGTCTTCCCCCTACATCACGATGATCACCGGGTGAGTCGGGTGGGAACTGGACTTCTGAAAATAGCCCCTGAAATTTCTGATATCTAAAAAAAAAGTTTCAGGCAGAACTCTTGGGGAGTTCAACCTTGGTTTTGATAACTTCAACACGACGGACCGGGTGGAGCTCTTTTACTTTCTTAAAGAGTTCTTTTGCAAGATCGCCGTTGATGATATTGTTCACAAACACACCAAGTTCGTTCTCTTTGCCAAAGGTGAGAACATCAGCGGTAAGAATTCTTCTGATCTCATGCTGCTGACTCTGGTCTGCACGGGTAAGCGTGAAACAGGTTACTGTTGCACGGACCTTACTGCCGTCTTTGCTGACAAAGTTTACCACACAGTCAATCCGTGAGGTACGGCGTTTTACCAGTGATCTGATAAAATCACGCGCAAGTTCATGACCGATGAATGAAGTGTATGCTGCATCACCTGCTACATTGGTGATGGTGAACTTCATCTTCACGTTCTGTTTGGTATAGTCATTTACCAGTTCTGAGAGTGGTGCCTGCATGACCCGTCCCATAAGTTTTGACGGATCATCTGCCACAGTGTCGCCAAGGTATACTTTACCCACATTGTCAGGGCTGTATACCTTATACCAGGATTTTGCTTTCCATCCGTCGACTCTTCTGCCTGTTGGTTTTTTCGCTGCCATTATTCACACCTTTTTTCATTATGATGCATATGTTCTGACTTCCTGTATTGATGTCATATAATTCGAACCGGATTATTTACTCCCGGTTTCGTCTCTTAACTCCTGATTTGAAGTCTGTGATGATTTTTCACAAACCTCTTCAGCTACGGTGAGATTCATAAGATAATCGTCCATTGAAGCGATGACTGACCGGACTTTGGTGCTTGTGATCTGTGTGATGACATAATCCCCCTCTGCATGAGTCTTCATCTCTGAGAGATTATCTGCAGATACTGAATCTGCAATGCATTGAGCCTGGGTATGAGTTGTCCGGATTATTCCCTGAATATTCATAAGCTGAACGCCTCCACAACCTTTGATGAAAATGTATCAAGATATTCACAAGCGACGGTCGCTCCTGCCCGGTTCTGGTGGCCTCCTCCATATCCTCCATATTCAAGAGCCAGCTGATGCACAATCTCTCCTGCATATGTACCACTGCTGCCGTCTGTTCTTATGGAACAGGAACATGTGCCGTCATTTTTTTGCACCGCTACAATTACGGGAGAACTGTCCGGAATATTTCTGAACACAGTATCTGCAAGATCGCTGATGAGGTGCTGATCATTACACATGATCGGGCCTGTCTTTTCATCATGAGGTGCTCTAAGGAACCGGTTCATCTCCTGAATGAGTGCCAGACGATGAGTTCGTGCTATCTCATATGCCTTATCGGTCAATTTAGATGAACGAAGGCAGAGTGAAACTGCCATGCTTCCATGTCCTGCTTTTCCACATGAATCCACAACAAAAGCCATATTGTGTGCATGCTCAATCACTTCCCGTTCCAGCATCCACATATCTCCCCATATTGAATCCATTGTTTCAGGCCTGCATCTCTCTGCGGCATGCAGAACAAGGAGTGAGCAGAGCATATCTCTCTGAAGGCTGTCATCAGTCGTGGAGGATTGAATAATATTGAGAGACTCCTCCTTTGAGCCAGAAATACCATAAAGAAATGGTTCTGTTGCGAGCTCAATCTGCTCGGCAGGTGTTCTGCCTGGAAGGACAATTCCCCTCTTTTTACTGATGATACCATTACCGAGAGCACCAAGATAGATATCCTGGTTTTTTCCGGTCAGGGTCTGCCCGTCTCCGATGACGCCAAGGAGCGTCAGTCCTGCAAGATCGCGATTATCACCAAGAGCACTGGCAACAAGATATGCTGTCCCTGCTGCACAGAGGTCGGTGTCTCCATCGATCCCGTCATGCCTGGGATTTACATGATGCGGCCCCTCAAAGAAGGGGAGGTGGTGATCAATGACCATCGTATCCTCCGGTAATCCGGCAAGACCTGCACCAAGGTCGCACAGGAGCAATGGTCTGGTCTTTGGGATGTTATCTTCAGACAACCGGTGAGTTATACGAAGTCTGAACGGAATGCCTGCCCGGTACAGGGCCATCGCCATGATCGATCCTGCTGCAATCCCGTCTGCATCATGATGACAGAGGACTTCAACAGAGCTCTGTCTGGATAACTCATATGCAAGGTCTTTCGCAGCAGTTTCAATGGACATTTTAACCGTAGGATTATCTGGACAGGAGAATTTCTGCAGTATCCGGTTTGTAAACCCAGCCTTTTGGAAGTTTTTTGCTGCTTACGTAGTATTTGACCAGTCTGCGGACTTTTGACTCAGTCAGCATGAGCTGGCGCTTATTATGGATATCCCGCTTGTTCTCTGCGAGGTGTTTACGCATTCCAAGGGCTTTCTCAATCAGATTACGGAGATCCTCGGGGATTTCTGATATGAGATCATTGTCACGCAGAATCTGGGTGATCTTCTTTCCGGTTGCGAGCTTGACACTGGGGACACCATACTTGTCTCTCATTACAAGCCCGATCTCGGCTGTTGAACTTCCTTGTCTGCGCAGGTCTACTATCTGCTTGATGATGGCTTCCTTGTCCGTGTTCGACCACTCCGGAGCCTGTGTCCGGTATGGTCTGACTGAACGTGAAATACCTCTTCTACGGGCATGCATTCGTGCCATTTCTAAATCCTCCTGAAAACAGAGCAAAATCCTGAGAGAGAAAAGAGTCAGATACAATTAATCTGCCAACTCTCTGCAATCCCAAAGCCCGGTTCGGGCAGTGATGATAATCACGTCGGATTTGCGTCTGCCAGCACTATAAAAAGTGCGGTATAGTATCAATCGTGACAGGTGATAAGGATACCCGTCAGGTGCCCCATTGGTTGATGAGATTGATCAGAGTTCGGAACCCCTCCAGCTCAAGAGCCAGAACCTCGTCCTTTGTCATTCCCATTGATGTTTCTCCATCGGCAGTGAGCATATCAGGTCCACGAATAACTGTTCTAAATCTTCCATCTGCAGACAATACCCTTTCTGCTTCCGGGATGTGAACAAAAGATCTCCCTGGTAATATTACTGTATCCGGCATAGTGGAGAGATCCAATTCCTGAATATCATCTATGGTAATGAGATCCGCGATCTCCTTTTTTACCATGATAACGAGATTCTTACCTCCCCTTGCGGTGAGGATCTTCTCCAGAAAAGGACCGGCAATCGAACCGGTGATAACTCCGGCATGCCTGGATATCATTGGAAGGGTTTGAAGATGATCAGGTTCATTGGCCAGAATGAATGGAGAACCAAGGTCGGGGTCATAGAGGGGGGTTCCGGAGATTCTCATTTTGGTAATTTTCTGGGTTTCTTTTACCAGATCAGCAAATTCGAAAGGGGTATGGATCCGCTGTTCTGGGATGATGGGTGCATTTTGTAATATCAGCCCTTGCTCCGGGTTATTTGCAAAGCGCATGAGTATTACTCCTTTCACCCCGGCCCCCTCCAGCCATCTGATGGTATCAGCAAGTACCTCCCCTTCATTCACACCGGGTAGTATTACCAGCGCGGCATACACCTCGATTTTTTGTGCAAGCCGGTAGAGTACTTCAAGTGAGGCTTCGGGTGTTGGATCTTTCATGTATTTCCGGCGAAGTTCTGGGTCATGGGCAAATATTGTAAAAGATATCTCCTGAAGCCCGCTCTCAATTAAAAAATCAGCAATATCCGGATCATCAAACCCCTTCCCGCTGGTATATCCGATATGGAGCGGTGCCTCGAGTGATGATAAAAGTTCCACCAAATCGGTGAATTCAGGATAACAGCTGGGATCCCCGCCCCCTGATATGGTGATCCGGGTCAGGTCACCGGTGAGCATCTGAAGATCTGCAAGAACTTTCTCAGCTACATCCCTGAGTGGTAAAAATCCTGAATATTTCTCCTGGACGCTTCGTGAACAATAATCACAGCCTTTTGTAAAGGGGAGGCAGTATTTGCATCCAAATGCAGGAAGATCCTGTGCATGTTTGAAATAACAGTATGCACAAAATCCACGGCAGTCTATCCCGGGTCTGCCTCCTATGTCCACGGTAAGCTGTACCATTCCAGATTGTTCTGTACCAGAGCCGGATATAGAAACCGATCAAACAGCACCTTTAAGTGCTGAGAAGTATAAGTTGTTCCCGCGCCTCAGTGGCTTAGCTGGCAGAGCGGTTGACTTGTAATCAACAGGTCCCGAGTTCAAATCTCGGCTGAGGCTT
>CAZEWE010000118.1:0-8066 GCA_964515765.1 uncultured Methanospirillum sp.
TCAGGGTAATCCTATGAATTTGTGTAACTGAAGCTGCATTCGTGCAGGAAGATTTCGGGAGAGAATATATGATGCAATTCGTTGATAATCAGTCCCATATACGGGTGAGATGAATATTTCCGCCTTGGTCGGGTTGTTCACAATAACGTTTTCAACATACTGCAGGTCATCACCTGTTCCGACCACAAACTTAACCGAATCGGTGGGTTTCAAACTCGCCAACAGGTTGATATCACTTGTTTCTCCTGAAGACGGACATTTGACGTCCATACAGATCGAGACATTATCTGGAAGATCATCAAAAGGAACCGTCCCGTTCGTTTCGATACTCACAGTTTTTCCGGCGCTGATAAGTTGTCGGGATAGTTCTGCGACCTCATTTTTCTGGAGGAGGGGTTCACCACCGGTAATACAGACATAGTGTGGTTTTTCTACAAGCGCTCTTTCAGCAACCTCACGAACAGCTATGTCACTGCCGCCCTGCCTGCTTGCCGGAGTGTCGCAATAGGAACATGAAAGATTGCACCCGGCCAGCCGGATAAAGATGGTCGGGTAGCCGGATGTCAGCCCCTCCCCCTGGAGTGAGGTAAAGATTTCAGCGATCTTCATGCCTGAGCTCTGCGCAGCCGGTGGGTGATTCCCAGACCCTGATGGTATCGACGATGATATCTCTCCCGCTGTCTTTGTATCTCAATTCAATTGCATCCCTTATCAGGCGTGCCAGAAGTTCGCTCGTCGGATCACCGGGTGTGGTGATGACCTCATGAAACTCCTGGATACGCGGGACCATCGGATCTGCTTCATTGAGGATGATCTCGTGGTCATAATAGTCAACGACCTCGCGGATCTCATTATAGTCTACCAGTATATTTGTATCCTCATCGGTGTAACCTGATACCCACACTTCCACTTTCCAACGGTGGCCGTGAAGATTGTGACACTTCCCCCGGTAATGTAACAGCCGGTGACTTGCATCAAACGAGACCTCTTTGTAGAGTCTGATCTGCATGAGATTAGGTTGGGTGTGAATACAACTATTATATTGCATAAGTGTCAACGTATACAGACAGGTTTCAAAGCCGACATTTTATATCGGAATCGTCGCGCATTTGGATTCTAATTCGCCTCTCAATGGCGAAATTATCGAAGATTATCAGAGTGATGTAATGGGACAGGGTAAATTTGCAGCACGTAAATTAAAGCGTGACTCTGCGAGATTTCGCTGGAGTGACCCGCATTTTGCGAGAACAGCAGGTGGTCTGAAACTGAAGTCCGATCCCCTTGAGGGCGCGCCCCAGGGAAGAGGTATCGTCCTTGAGAAGATCGGTGTTGAAGCAAAACAGCCAAACTCCGCGATCCGGAAGTGTGTTCGTGTTCAGCTGATCAAAAACGGACGTCAGGTATCTGCCTTTGCAGTCGGCGACGGTGCCATCAACTTCATCGATGAACACGATGAAGTCGAAATTGAAGGTATCGGTGGTCGTCTCGGACGTTCCATGGGTGATATTCCCGGAGTCCGTTTTGTTGTCACGAAGGTGAATAATGTCTGTCTCCATGAACTGGTGATAGGCAGGAAGGAGAAGCCACGCAGGTGATCGTGATGAGTGAAGAAGTATCTGCCCCGGCACGTCTCCTCTTTAACCGCTGGGACACAAGTGAGGTCACCATCCGTGACCCGGGTATCGCACGGTACGTGAACCTGAACTCGATGATGGTGCCCCATTCCTGCGGACGTCTTACCCGCCAGGAGTTTCATAAAGCAAATATGCTCATCGTCGAGCGGCTGATCAATCAGCTGATGCGTACTGAAGTAAATACTGGCAAGAAGCAGCTTGCCATCCGGATCGTCAGGGATGCTTTTGAGATTGTCCATCAGAGGACCAAAAAGAATCCAATCGAGGTTCTCTGTGATGCAGTTGCAAACTCCGGACCCCGTGAAGAGACCGTCCGTCTCAAGTACGGTGGTATCAATGTGCCAAAGTCTGTTGATACCGCACCGATGCGCCGTGTTAATACCGCAGTCGGCTTAATCGCCGCCGGTGTCTATTCAGCATCTCACAAAAAGAAGAAACCCGTTGCAAATGCCCTCGCAGAGGAACTTATTGCAGCTGCAAATGGGGATGTCAAGTGTTACTCTGTCGCAAAGCGTGAAGAACGGGAACGTGTTGCAAAGTCTGCACGGTAAATAACAATCCCAATTCTGTTTTTTAAAATTGCAGGTGAAATATGAGCCGAGGGAAGAAGACGGTAGAGCGCGTTATGCAGCTCATGAACCAGCCTGAGTGTATCAGAAACATCGGTATTGTCGCCCATATCGATCATGGGAAAACCACCATGTCTGATAACCTCCTGGCCGGTGCAGGAATCATCAGTGAAGATCTGGCAGGAAAGGCCTGCTGGATGGACTCGGATGAGGAAGAACAGGCACGTGGTATCACTATTGATGCATCAAACGTCTCAATGGTCCACGAGTACAACGGAAAAGAATACCTCATCAACATGATTGATACCCCCGGTCACGTTGACTTTGGTGGTGACGTTACCCGTGCAATGCGTGCGGTTGACGGAGCAGTTGTGCTCGTCGATGCAGTCGAAGGAACCATGCCCCAGACTGAGACCGTTCTGCGTCAGGCACTCAAAGAGCGTGTCAAGCCAGTATTGTTCATCAACAAGGTAGACCGGTTGATCAATGAACTTCAGGTCGACGAGATGGAGATGCAGATCCGGCTTGGAAAAGTCATTGACAAAGTCAACAAGCTGATCAAGGGCATGAACGAGGAGATGTACAACAATGGCTGGAAGCTTGATGCCGCCGGTGGAACGGTTGCATTTGGATCCGCTCTGTACAACTGGGCAATTTCTGTCCCGTACATGAAAAAGTCTGGTATCTCCTTTAAAGAAGTGTATGATCACTGTAAAAAGGGAGAGATGAAGGCTCTTGCAAAGAAGAGTCCACTTTGTGACGTGATCCTTGATATGGTCGTTACCTTCCTTCCAAACCCGAAAGAAGCCCAGCCACGTCGTGTTGGTGTTATCTGGCATGGTGATATCAATAATCCGGAAGGAAAGGGAATGATGACCTGTGACCCGACAGCACCAAGCTGTCTGATGGTTACTGATATTTCATTTGACCCGCATGCAGGTGAAGTTGCAACCGGTCGTCTCTTCTCTGGAAAACTCAGCCGTGGAGATGAGATGTATGTCATGCAGACAGCCAAGAAGGTTAACCGTCTCCAGCAGGTCGGTATTTTCATGGGGCCGACCCGTGTGGAGGTTCCGGAGCTCTATGCAGGGAACATTGCAGCGGTTACCGGTCTGAAGGATGCCGTCGTCGGTTCTACCGTCTCCAGCCTCATGGATATGACTCCGTTCGAGTCCCTTGAGCACTACTCTGAGCCGGTCGTCACCGTTGCAGTCGAAGCAAAGAACATGAAGGATCTTCCAAAACTCGTTGATGTTCTGCGCCAGGTCGCAAAGGAAGACCCGACCCTTCGTGTTAATATTAATGAAGAGACTGGTGAGCACCTGATTTCCGGTATGGGAGAACTGCACCTTGAGATCATCACCGGACGTATCAAGCGTGACAAGGGTGTTGAGATCATTACCTCCGAACCGATCGTGGTGTACCGTGAGACTATCACGCAGGAACTCACCGATGCAGTCGAAGGAAAGTCTCCAAATCGTCATAACCGCTTCTATTTCACACTTCACCCACTCCCTGAACATGTTGTTGACATGATCAAGGGCCATGAGATCTCCATGAACCAGGAGTCCCTTGAGCGTCGTGATGCTATGGTGAAAGCCGGCTTTGACAAGGATGAAGCAAAAAGTGTCAAGGATATCTATGCAACCAACATCCTCCTTGATATGACCAAGGGTATTCAGTACCTGAATGAAACGATGGAACTTATCATCGACGGTATTCATGAAGCCCTTGACGGTGGTCCTCTTGCAGATGAGCCGGTTCAGAACATGCTTATCAAGCTGATTGATGTCAAGCTCCACGAAGATGCAATTCACCGTGGTCCTGCCCAGGTTATCCCGGCTGTCCGGAGTGCAATCAAGGGTGGAATGCTCCTTGCAGGTGACTCACTTCTTGAGCCGATGCAGAAGCTGCACATCACCGTTCCCCAGGATTATATGGGCGGTGCAACCTCCCAGATTCAGAGCCGGCGTGGCCAGGTCTTTGACATGACCAGTGAAGGAGACACCATCACCGTCATTGGAAAGGCACCGGTCGCGGAACTCTTCGGGTTTGCCGGAGATGTGCGTTCAGCAACTGAAGGTCGTGCAATGTGGAACAGCGAATTTGCAGGATTTGAGATTGTTCCGGCAGGTTCTGCCAAAGATATCGTCCTGCAGATCAGAAAGCGCAAGGGACTCAAGGAAGAGCTGCCTAAGCCCGCGGATTACCTTGCCTAAATCTCCCCCCAATTTTCATCACTCGATTAAATCATTTTCTTTATATTTATTTTTCTGGATATCGGCCAAATTCTAATTTTTCAGTCACTGAAAATTGACAAGGTATATATGCATTACCGACGAAATTTTCGTGACCAGTCTGACTACGGATGTGGTCAGAAAATTGATGGGGTTGATTAATATGAATGCCTGTACTATGAGGCGACTAAGCACAGTGCTTATTATAATCCTGGTTTTCACAACCGGGTGGGCATCTGCTGTCAGACCTACTTCTGCTACATATGATCAGACCGGAATTACAACTACTATCGATGCAACCTGTATCGGTACACTTCTGGTAAATCATGATATGGAGTGGCAGCAGACGAATCTTCCCAATGGGGATCTTGCGAATAATACTCTCTCACCTGATGAAACAAGGGCGATATTTACGTATCGTGAAAATACTCTTGCAGCCTCGGGAACGACCAAGTACACGAAAGAGTACAATATGGATGGCTCCAATGTCTCTGATGGCAGAGATAACTTGTACGCCAGACATACGGTGAACTTCCAGGCTGATCAAAGCCAGAGCGGAACGATGCTCTGGGATGAGGGAGCAACCATTACGTCACTCGGTGCTGCAACGAATGGAGATGATGTAGGTCGTTGTGTGTTCGCAAGTGGATCCGGAGGAAGCGGAGCAGCCTTCAAAGGAACCGTTGAAGCAGGAAGCTCGATGAATGTTCAGGAGGTTGCTGCTGTAACGACAGTTGGTGGCCGTGCCATTTCAGAGAGTTCTACCGTCCCGGTGAATCTTCGGTATGGCTTTGACGCCCAGGGTCTTGGAACCAATGCGAATAACACCCTTGCCGTCGGAGCAGCAGAGGTCTACATGAATACCAACTTTGAGACCTATGATAACATTTACCAGGCAAGTGGCGATGGAAATGTTACTACCAAGATTACTGACCGGCAGAGGACTGTCGCTCGTGGACTCTTTGACCTGGCTCAGACACACGAATATTCGTCCACTTCAATGGCACAGCCAACACCGGCACCTGTCACGTAAAAAAATTGAAGATAGAAAGATTAGGTAAAAGGGGCAGCCTTCATGGATGGGAGGAATACCTAATCCTTCATTCTTTTCTTTTATTACATCCAATTCTTTTTACATGTCTCCGTCTCAACTGGAATCAGCTCTGGCAGACCTTCGCAGCTCAGACAAAGATGTCCGTGCATGTGCTTCTGTTACTCTCTCAAGACTCGGAAAAATTGCCGTCTCACCTTTGCAGGCATTACTCAATGATCCAGACTGGGTAATCAGATACCGGGCTGCTGAAGCATTGGGAGCTATTGGTGACATCCAGTCTATTGACTCCCTTATTGCTCTCACAACCGATGAAAAGGATCATGTCCGGTACATGGCTGCAAAATCACTCGGAAAAATGCATGACCCACGAATACCTCATATCCTAAAGAGGCTGCTGACTGATGATCATTCCTATACCCGGAGGATTGCAGCGGAGGGGCTTGCCAGGTCTGGTTCTGATAGTGTTCTGACTCCTCTTATGCAGGCACTGGAACGGGAACCAGATCCTGATGTGAAGAATGCAATAGGGAATGCACTATCACAAATAAAGAAATAAGAAAAAAAGAGATTTTTTGGATTATCTGATTTTTGTTCCGGATGGAACCTCTGTTTCCGGCTTCAGGAGTGATGCATTATCTCCAGCGGCCAGGATCATCCCATTGCTTTCAATTCCGAATATCTTCGCTGGCTTCAGATTCGTACAGACAACCACATCTTTTCCGACCAGTTCTTCCGGATTATGAAACTGTGCAATTCCACTCACAATCTGCCTTACTTCATCTCCGATGCTTACCTGTAGTTTCAGGAGTTTGGCTGATTTTGGAACAGGCTCTGCAGAGAGGACTTTTCCTGTCTTCATCTCAACCTTTGCAAACTCCTCAATTGAGATCTGCGGTGTCTTCGGCTTTTTCTCTGCGTCCAGTGCATCAATCCGGTCACGAAGTCTCTTATCGAATTCTTCAGTCATCTTATCATCGATTTTTGAGAAGACAATGATTGGTGCCGGAAGGGGTCCTGGGCTTAAGGGTTCAAGCCCGGCTGAGAATCCATTATTGGCTATTAGGCTGTCCTGTCCGAGCTGGGTCCATATATGTCCGGCACGTTCTGGCATGACCGGTTCGATGAGAAGCGTAAGGGCTTTTGCCAGCTGGAGACAGTTTCTCATGACCTGTGCCATGGCACCCTGATCAGTTTTTGCCAGTTTCCAGGGTTCCTTACTCTGAATGTAGGTGTTCCCCCAGGCCGAGAGTGACAGGATTGCATCTACTGCTCCCTTAAAGTCATAGGCCTCAACCAGCCCGGTTACCTGCCCGATTGCTTCATCTATCCGGTCAAAGATCTCCTGTTCAACCACACCTTCCGGCACCCCGCCAAACTGTTTCTGGGAGAGGTGCAGTGAGCGGTATATGAAGTTCCCCAGATTGTTGACAACCTCATTATTGATCCGTTCCTGGAAGAGCTGCCAGGAGAAGTTCATCTCCTTTGTGTGGCTTGTATAGGAGAGGAGATAGTACCGGAGGTAGTCGGCAGGCAGTCCCTGGTCAAGATAATCCTCATTGGTCCAGACCACATATCCCCGTGACTTGGAGAACTTATGATCATCAATCTTGAGCATGCCTGATGCAACCACTGCATAGGGTGTTCCATACCCTGCACCGTGGAGCATGGCCGGCCAGAAGACACAGTGATGATAGGTGATGTCCTGCCCGATGAAATGGGTCACCCGTGTGTTTTCACCACACCAGCAGTCCTTCCAGTCTTTCCCGGTCTTCTCTGCCCACTCTTCGGTAAATCCGATATATCCGATGGGAGCATCAACCCAGACATAGACGACCAGATTATCATGACCAGGAAATTTTACTCCCCATTCAAGGGTCCGGGTAATACACCAGTCATGCAGTTCTTCATTCACCCAGCCCAAGGCATAATTGATGGCATTATCAGTCCCTTTTAACTCGCCCAGATATTCCCTGAGCCAGTCCTGAAACCCGCTGAGTTTGAAGAAGAAATGTTCCTGCTCCCGGTACTCTGCCCGGTTTCCACAGATCTTACAGGTAGGTTCCAGTATTTCTCCCGGTTCCAGATGTTTCCCGCATCCCTGATCACATTCATCCCCCCGTGCCGGTTTTTTACAGTGGGGACAGATTCCCTCAAGGTACCGGTCGGGCAGGAACTTCTGACATTTAGTGCAGTATGCCTGCTGGATGACCTTCGGGTATACATAGCCCCGGTCAATCAGCCGGCTGACAAGATGTTTCGTCCGTGCATGGGTGGTTGGATCATCGGTCATCCCGAAGTGATCAAAATGCACCTGCATCTTGGTGAAGGTATCAGAGAAATGAGCATGATACCGTTCGGATATCTGACGGGGGGTCGTGCCTTCCTTTTCGGCACTGACAACGATTGGCGTTCCGTGATTATCCGAGCCGCAGATAAAGACCACCTCTTCCCCTTTCCGACGCATGAACCGCACGTAAAAATCCGCAGGTACATATGTCCGGAGATGGCCGAGATGGCATGGGCCGTTGGTATAGGGAAGGCCACAGGTAACAAGAAGTGGGCGGCTATTCAT
>CAZEWE010000119.1:0-8051 GCA_964515765.1 uncultured Methanospirillum sp.
AGGAACCGAAGGGTTCGTACATCCTCTACTGGATGCAATCAGCGGTCAGGACCAGATATAACCATGCCCTTGAGTATGCAATTGAACGATCAAACGAACTAAAAAAACCTCTTATCGTCGTCTTCTGTCTTGACCGCTCCTATCCTGAAGCAACACCAGTCCATTACCGGTTTTTATGGGAGGGTCTTCAGGATGTGAACCGTTCTCTCTCCGAACGGGGAATTGGATTTCAGATCCTGTCCGGGAGTCCGGTTGATATCATTCCCCGGATAGCAGACGATGCCTGCATGGTAGTTACTGATCAGGGCTGGATCCGGCTTCAGCGGGAATGGAGGCAGAAGGTCATTGATGCCGTTCCCTGCAAGGTAGTGATTGTCGAGACCAACCTGATCGTGCCGGTTCAGGTAGCTTCACCTAAAGAAGAATGGTCGGCTGGAACATTCAGACCAAAAATTACCCGGCAACTCCCTGCCTTTCTGCACCCTCTCACCCCCAGGCATGTTCAGGTAGAGTCCACGGATTATCAGCCATTTACGGAGATCCCGGTCGGAGCAGAACACCTATTCACCCAAGAACCTGTCACCGACGATACTTCTTCTCAATCCCTTCCCGGAGGAGAGACCGCTGCAGACCATTATCTCTCTGCATTCCTCTCCGGCACCATCGACCGGTACGAGGCCACCCATAATGATCCAACAGCCCGTGCAACATCATATTTGAGCGCATACTTACATTTCGGTCATATATCACCGCTTGATATCGCCCTCCGGGTGATGGAACATCCCGGACCGGGAACACATGCGTTTCTGGAACAACTCATCGTTCGGAGGGAGTTATCACACAATTTTGTCTGGTATAATCCCTTGTATGATCACTATGAAGGCCTTCCGGAATGGACGAGGAAGACCCTTGAAAAACACCGGACTGATATACGGGAGTATTCATACACACTTGCAGATTTTGAGCAGTGCCGGACTCATGATACGGCATGGAATGCGATGCAACTCTCGATGAACCGGACCGGATATCTGCATGGGTATCTGCGTATGTACTGGGGAAAAAAGATCCTTGAATGGGCCGAAACACCTGAAGAGGCGTATAAAATTGCGCTTTCTCTCAACAACCGGTATGAACTGGACGGGCGAGACCCGAACGGGTTCTGCGGAGTTGCCTGGTGTTTTGGCAAACATGACCGGCCATGGAAAGAACGCCCGGTATTCGGGACCATCCGGTTCATGAATGAGGCAGGACTCAGGCGGAAGTTCAGGCTGGACGGATGGGTAGATCGGACGCTTGAGCTGTACTCCTGATCTGGCCCGTTTCTCTTACTCAAGGCCCCTGATAAGGCCCATCTCTTTTGCAATCCTGATTGCCCTGGTCACTTCTTCGTCTGACACCCGGCGGAGAAGATCAGAATACTCGTCAGGACAGGATCTCCTGATATCACCTGCCGGACGGTACTGGTCCATGATATTAAGCCAGGTATTCGGGGAGATCTGATCAGCAATGAACCGGATGATTTTCTCTGTCTCCTCACCCTTTCCGGGAAGGAGAAGGTGCCTGAGGAGAAGCCCGTGTGTTGCAATGCCGTTCTCAAGGGTAAGGTCACCGACCTGGCGGTGCATCTCACACAGGGCTACTTTACAAATCTGCGGGTAATCGGGTGTATGTGCCAGTATCCTGCCAGTCCGCTCGTCTGCAAATTTGAAATCCGGCATATAGATGTCGATGATTCCTTCCAGAAGCCGGAGTGTGTCTGGATCTTCATATCCGCCCGTATTATACACAAGCGGGATCTGAAGCCCGGCATCCATTGCGATCAGAAGTGCTTCAAGGATTGCCGGGAGCTGGTGAGTCGGGGTGACCAGGTTGATATTATGACATCCCTGTGCCTGAAGATGGAGATAGATATATGCGAGATCCTGCTTTGTCAGTTCTCTCCCCAACCGTTCATGGCTAATCTCATAGTTCTGGCAAAACATGCATCCCATGGTGCATCCGGTAAAAAAGATGGCCCCTGATCCACTGGTTCCAGATATTGGCTGTTCTTCGCCAAAATGTGGGCCAAATGAGGCAACATGGGGATGGATACCGGTCCTGCAAAATCCATACTCCCCATCGTTGCGTAATGCCCTGCAATGGCGGGGACAGAGGATACATGGTGATGACCGTTCCTCTATTGCGTGTATCCGGGAAATGAGAGTGTCACGGGTGATGGTGAGGTATCCTGAGCTGATCATCTGTCAGGGGAATAGTCATCTCCAGAGATGAAAATAATTGATATCAGATCCCTGCAGGTCAGATTTGATGATAATTCATATATCTCCTATTTTTACACGAAAACATGAAACGAATGAGATTGTGATTATTTATTCTCTTACCGTGTATAATAATTGTGAATTCTTACCGAATCGTCATCAGGAAACCCGCAGAAGATAGATTATTGGGTTATGATAAAGAAATTCAAAGACGATTCGTCCAGAAGATTAGGAAACTATCAAATTATCCTGATATTCACGGAAAACCATTGAGAGGGTCACTCCACGGATTATGGGAGGTCTATTTTGAACGAAAATTTCGGATTCTCTATACCATCGACTTTGAAAAGGGAGAGGTAATTATTGAAGCGATCAAACACAAAGATGAGTTTTAAAAACCCAATTCTTTGGCTAGTTCTTCAAAATCATTCACTGGGGCGTTCTTTCTCTTCCCTTCTCCAAGCTGGGTCATAAGGTCGTGGTCCGAAAGAACCTCAATAGTGCGCTGCATGGATTCATACTCATCAGTAGAAATGGTAATCCATTCTGACTTGTGAGGTACACGCACTGCCTGATCGCTCATCCTTGATAGAAGTAGTATTTTGTAAGTAATAAATACTGATGTAGTTCTCACCGATTTCAGCAATTTTTCTCTACATTATAATTTCTTCTTTCATGTAACAAATTGAAGAAATCCTCTAAATAATGTTTGTTTAGAGAGTTTCTGAATCTCATCACAGAAATTATCTCAAGCAACATGATTCATTGAAGCGATATGAAAAAAAGAATCAGGTGAAGGCAATCCCCTCCCTGGATAAAAAAATACTCTGGAGGATCAGAACCAGGTGAGCAGATCGTGCCTTATACTCTGTAATTTCACTGGATACTGGTCAATAGTATCTAGATCTTATCTTTTCCGGCAATGTAGTTCAGCGGCTTTAGTCTCTTGCCCCTGACGACATCAAAACCCTGAGTTCTTTTCAGACGCTTCACTTCATCCTGCAGTTCTTCGATAATACCGAGTAAACGGTTTACCAAAGCAGGGTCAGAATTCGAACTGATAATATCAGGGGTGATTTCTTTCAGATATTCAGAAATTTCAGATTTCATAAAATTATTCGTGTATACAAATGGTTTCTGTGAATAAGTAGATTCGGATACCATGAGATCCAGACTGGTTTCCGTACATAATCCATGGTTCTTGCACTTTTATTGTCTGATTGTTCCATGAGTGCGGAGATATAATTGAATGCTACAACCTGAAGACGGGGAGGATATAACTAATATTTGAGATTCAGGTTGGCTGGTTACATGGACGAATTTTTTGACTCTGATGATCCTGCATCAATAGACCAGTTTAATGGAATGCTTTCGGAGTTTTATCTGAAGAACCGGAGGCCCATGCCCTGGAGGGATGATATCACACCGTACCGGGTCGTTGTATCCGAGATCATGCTGCAGCAGACCCAGGTACCCCGGGTCCTGAAAAAGTTTGATGAGTTTATTCAGATTTTCCCTGATTTTGCGGCTCTTGCTCAGGCGTCACTTGAGGATGTCCTCCGGGCATGGCAGGGTCTTGGCTATAACCGGCGGGCAAAATACCTTCTTCAGATTGCGCAGGAGATAATGAACCGGTGGGATGGAGTCGTTCCTGATGATCCTGCAGTACTACAGACTCTCCCGGGAATTGGTGCCGCAACAGCAGGATCGATTGTTGTGTTCACCTATGATCGCCCAGTGGTATTCATTGAGACAAATGTCCGCCGCGTATTCATCCATCATTTTTTTCAGGACCGGGTGGGTGTATCTGATAAAGAGATATATCCGGTGCTCACCCGGGCCCTTGATCGTGCCCACCCCCGGGAATGGTATTACAGTATCATGGATTACGGAACATTTCTTGCGGGGGCAATAGAAAATCCGAACCGGCGGAGCAGCCATTATGCGGTGCAATCGAAATTCTCCGGGAGTGATCGGGAGATCAGGGGCAGGATCCTGAAAATACTATTAGAAGAGGGACCTGCTGCCGGTGACATCATCCATCAGAAGATCCAGAGTGAAAAGGAGCGGACGGATAGGATCCTCGGGCAGATGATACATGAGGGCCTTTTGATGAGGGACGGGGTACTTATCCGGTTTCCTGACGGTGATAACAGAACCTCATAGCCAACTCATATACCAATCAGAGTGGCCTGCCTAAAAGTTCTATTAGGTATTATATGACTGAGAAAAAGATTGCCTAATTAGAATATGGCAATTACTGATTATATTTCAGTGTTCCACTTTAAGGCATCAAGGATCTCTTTCTGCCGTGAATTGAGTCCGGTTACTAATACCCGGTCATTACCAAGGCCGATGAGACGTATCTTCATGAGCTCAAGAAGTATCTTCTCGGCAGTGTAAATCGAAAGAAGTCCGGATTTTGCGTACTGTTCAAGCACCCACCGGTTCACCACATGAGCCATAAATGCAACGAGGAATGCTCCGCTTCTCATCACGTCACTATCAACTGAGAGAGGAAAGACCTGGAAATTTCTGATATATGTCGAAAGAAACCTCTCTGCCTCTGCACGCTCCTCCAGCCACTCAAGACAGGTGTCCCACTGGTATTCGGGATCTCCGGTAATTATCACCGATATACCGCTGTTTTTTAAATACTTCCCCAGGGCTTTTCTCTTCACGTCCACCAGAATCCGGTTATTCTGAACACGCCACTGAAGGAAGGGCTCATATATGCCAGCAACATCAGCAACCGCCTCTGCGGGATTGACCCATTTGTAAATTGGTTTATCATTCAGATTTTCAAGAATAAGTTCAATATCTTCCCCGAAGCATTCCCGTATCTCCTCTTCTTTGCGTGGACTGTAGATGATGTACCCCTTTATCTGAACCGTTTCCAGGGAGATATTGACCGGTATTACAAACAGGGTTTCTCCCCGGAAGATCTTGAGATTCTTTGGATGCATCAGGTCAGTCCGATATTTCTTAATCTCCTCTTTTATAAGATCATGGTCCGGATCCAGGGGGAAGATGACCGGTATTTCACTATAGATTGCTCCATACAGGTTCATTGATGATGCAAAACTCTTTCCCGATATGATGACTCCCTTTTTCCCGGAGAAAAGGTGCATTCCTGCATTGATTGCCTTCACCAGGTCTGAAGTGATAAGATATTGGGCGGATGAAAGGTATCCTACCGGGATGTTTGCAATATTGTCATTAAAAAGAGCAATTGGCTCTATTCCGTGGTGGGAGACTCCTTTGTGCCATGAAGTCTGCTGGACCATGGGTATATCCACCGTGCTGATCCGCATATTCCCGCTTTCAGGTATCTGGGACAATGAGCGGCAGATGCTGAGGTGAATTGAGCCTTCACCCAGTTTTTTTAGCAGTTTGGAGATGTTCTGGGTGGTAATTTTTAGGCCGGAGAAGATCCGGGGGAGAACCGTCCCGTCATACCACGAGGCCGGGGAGTGGAGGGCATCCGGGTGGTGAATGCCGGCATAAAGAAGGGTTAAAAAGAGTCGCACCTCATGGTCTGTCAGATAGGCTCCCAGGATCTCCTGGATATGCAGGCTTTTTACCGCCTGAAGGTAGGGGATAAACTCTCCATATGAGTAAACCCTTTCAGGATTTTTTGCTTTTTCCCTGACCCTGACCGGTTCCCCGTCAACATTTTTTCCCAGGTATCTGCTCTTTTGCCTGGTCCTCCGGGTCTCCTTGTCGTAGTAATAGGTTATTTCATACAGGTATTCATGCCCGTTGATCTTTTTGACACGGGTAGTCGTTTTCACATATGCTAATAGGCATGTGATATATTTTAAAATTTGTTATTTTATGTGCATTAAAAACTAAATTGATTCTAAAATGGGTTGCCTAATTAAATAATCCTGAATTAAAAGCAAAATTCTAATCTCTCTGATCATGAGGGCTAAATTTAATATATCTCAACGATAATCTATAATTACCTCTCTGCAAGACAACCTGCATGAGACACCCCCCATCCGAATAACACCTGACGCATACATGTGAAATGCCTCATTTCACACCCCCCATCAAATGTGTGTATCAATTCATGAGGTTCTTGTAGGAGGAGAATGTTCGATGAAGACCCCATTGGTCTCTGTGATACCCAATATCACTGGTTGACTGCCCCAAGGGAGCAGAGACCAATCCCCTTTTCCTAATAATTTATTTACAACAATTTTCTGGATTTTTTACGATACTGTTACAAACAGAATGAACATTCCGCCCTGGGCAACAGGAGGGTGCCCTGCCGTTCCTTTTATTATCCGTTCATCCGGGTATCCCAGGTTTTCGCAGATAATGATCTGTGCTTCCGGGTCAACATCAGCAAGTTTTCGCCCTAAGGTAATGACCGGAAATGCAGGGTCGGCGATGATGCACACCTTCCTTTTCGCGCGTATCATGTCGCAACAGTCAGTCACTGCCTGTTCATGATCCCTGCCATGGGCAGTGATGAGAAAGAGGTTTGTCAGGGTCACCCCGGTTTTTGCAGCTCCCAGTTGGACAGACGATATCCCGGGGATGACCTCTCCGCCCAGATATCCAAGCCCTGATATCATGGGATCACCAGTCGAGAGTATGACTGCGTGTTCGGGCAGGGTCCGGAGTGCCTTGTAATCCTCTATTTCCCTTATTTCGGCATGGGTTGGAAGGACATCCCTGATCAGATCAAGTGCCCGCTCTGAACCGAGGATGAGGTGAGCTGATTGAATTGCCTGGATCGCTGCCCGGGTCAGCATCCCCGGCCCGCATCCGACACCAACAATCTTCATGAGGAATCTCCGATGACTGTTCCTTCCCGGTTCACCACGACTATCCTGACATTTGGGTGTGCGCTCTTATAGATCTGAAAAGATGTCTGCATGGCCGGCAGAAAACGATCGGTTGTCATGAACTCTTCAACGGTTGAAAATCCGGTTCCTTCAAGAATTGACGGATTTACATATTTCAAAACCAGGGCAGGGAGGCCGCAGATGGTAACCTCCCCGGTAAGATGGGGGATAATGGTGCCGAGTCTGGACCCGGCAAGGATGACTTCATGGTCCGGGAATAACATCCGGGCATATCGCATACCGATCCTGCCGGTGGTAAGCACAACCCGGTCTGCATGAACCGCCCGATCACACGCGGCCTGCTCAAGGTGATCATCCCAGGGTTCAACAAACCCTGTTGTGCCAAGTATAGAGATCCCTCCAATGACTCCCACCATCTGGTTCAGGGTTTTTTCTGCGACTTCTCTTCCCTGTCGTGCAAAAATCATAACTGCCACTCCTTGAATACCGGTTTCCTGCACTGCCTCCTCTATTGCATTTCGAATCTCTTCCCTGGCCTGGGATGAGACTGCCGGGTCTCCGGTTTTATACCGGGGTGAATCACGACACCATCTGCCAATGCCTTCACCAAAGGAAAGGGTAATTCCAGAATCATTGGGGGTCGCCTCAGCCGTAAAGACCAGTCCTGCCGTCACATCTCCCGGATAGTCCCCGGAATATTTTCTGCATTCTCCGGTCCCCCTGGTTATTGAGACCGGGATATGAAGACGAATCCCGACAGGTGTCAGGATTGATACATCAGAGAATCCGGTATGCGTAAGGGAGAGAATTGATGCCTTGGCTGCAGCAGCTGCGGAACTCCCGGTAGTAAATCCGCGCCTTCGTATGGTCCCGTCTGAAGTGAGAACTGCAAGCCCCTGACTGACAAGGCGGCGTTCGGTCTCGTCTGTGCAGAGAGAGACCCACTCCTCCGGATACGTAAATCCGCTGACCG
>CAZEWE010000120.1:0-8037 GCA_964515765.1 uncultured Methanospirillum sp.
GTGTTGATTACGAGTTTGATATCATCGCGATCAACGGAACTGAAATAGTAATCGTTGAAGTAAAAACCACCCTCAGACCCGAAGATATCAGGGATTTTTTGAATAAACTAAAATATGCGAAGACCTGGATGCCCGAATATTCTGACAAGCGGGTGTACGGAGCGGTTGCATTTATATCAGAAGATGCCGGTACTGCAGTAATGGCTGAGAAAAATGGTCTTTTCGTGATCCGTGCTACGGGTGACAGTGCCAGTATCGTAAATAATGATAATTTCGTTCCAAAGATCTGGTGACGTAATCTTTCAATATGAGGGTAGGATATGTTCAGGCGAATTCTGTTTCCAACTGATTTTTCAGATTATGCACGGCGTGTCATGGACTGCATCGCAGATCTCCCCGGCGTTGAGGAGGTCGTGCTGATTCATATTGTCGGCACCGATAAACCAACTTCTCTGAGAGGAGATATGGCATCCACTGCAAAGAACCGGATAGAATCCGATGCCTCTCTCTTAAAAAGTCTCGGGGTTCCATCCATAAAAACAGAAGTCCTGGTTTCAGAATCCGTAGCCGCCGGAATTGATGATGCAGCGGTCAGGAACAACTCCACCATCATCATTATGGGAGCCAGGGGAAGGAGTATCATAAAAGGGCTTCATCTGGGAAGTGTCACCCACCAGGTACTCCATGAATCAGGTAAGAATCTACTGATTATGCGTGGTCAGATAATAGAGACCCTGTCAGGAAAGAAGTTTCAGAAATACTGCCCCCTAATCTTTTCCAGAGTTCTGGTTCCCATCGATCTTACCCCTGAATCATGGACCGCAGTTGAAAAGCTGGCGAAAATACCAGAAGTTGGGGAGATCATCATCACTTTTGTGATTTCAAAGGGCGAGACAGAACGGGAACTTGAACGTATCAGGACCCTGGCAGAACAGGAGATACAGGAAAGAAGTAAACAGATTCACACGGCAGGAGCAGAGATCAGGCATCGGATCCTTGAAGGGGATCTTGTCAGCCGGATTCTGGATTATGCACAGGAAGCGGATGTATCTCTTATCAGCACAATCCCCACGGAAAAAGGATTTTTCGCTGAGATGCTGCATGGAAGTTTTTCATGTGAACTTGCACGTCTGGCAACAAAACCGGTCCTCGTGATCAGAAGAGCATAGGAGATCTTCTCCGGCTACTCTCCCCTCTCTTTTCGTTCCATATTCTGTTTCATCCGTTTTCTTCTGAAGAGATCTTCCCGCTCCCGCTCCTCAAGTCTGAACTCGATATACCGCATGGTCCGGACCAGTCGTGGAATAACAAGATGTTCAAGAGCATTCACTCTTCTTCTGGTTCTGTTCATCTCAAGCGAGATACGGTCAGCTCTTCCTTCAAGAGATGCATAGCCGATAAGAGACTCAAGAACTGATTCATACCGCAGGGCAGCCTCGTCAACCTGACCGGATGTTCCACCCATGCTGTATCCCCGTTGTGTCCGGAAATGCCCCTGACCAGGCAGATCTGGCAGGGAGATATCAGGAACCTGCACCCCCATGACCTGGGAAGAGATGACAGTGGGCTCCGGGATTTTTCCGCAGGCAGCAGCCAGTTCTTCAAGCCTTACCCATCCGGTTATGAACCCCGCCAGTTCAAGTGCTTCATAGGCACCTTCCAGCTGATCCCGGATAGACTCTGCCATGGTTTCCAGTTCTTTTGTGAGGCGGGCATGTTCAAGGACCAGGGCATCCAGCTTCTCCTGCAGGATATCCCTGCCTTTTCGGGCGATGAGCTCACGCCTTGACAGCCTGATTAATTCAAGCCTGGTTGGTCTGACTCCGGCTATAACGGCCCTTTGCATTCAAGTATCTCCTCGCCGTGATAGTAAGTTTTGATAAACTCAGTACTGATACGCTTGAGCTCAGCCTTTGGAAGTATTGACAGAAGGTCCCATGCAAGGGTGAGCGTGTCATCAAAAGAACGATCCTCGTACGAGGCCTGTCTGATAAAATCATTCTCAAACCGCTCACAGAACCGGATATAGAGCTTGTCAAGCGGGGTCAGACCCTCTTCTCCCATAACCGCAACCAGACTTTTCAGCCTGATACCTCTGGCATATGCAGAGTAGAGCTGGTTTTTCACCTCGGCATGGTCAGCCCGTGTCCTGCCAGGGCCAATACCTCCCTGCATAAGTCGGGAGAGGCAGGGAAGGACATCAACAGGCGGGTAGATTCCTTTCCGGTGGAGATCCCGTGAGAGAACGATCTGACCTTCGGTGATATAACCGGTCAGGTCAGGGACCGGATGGGTGATATCGTCATCAGGCATGGTCAGGATGGGAATCTGGGTGATAGAGCCTTCCCTGCCATGAATACGTCCGGCACGTTCATAGAGAGATGCAAGATCGGTATAAATGTACCCGGGATACCCCCGCCTTCCTGGAACTTCCTCCCTTGCTGCTGCAATCTCACGAAGTGCCTCACAGTAATTGGTGAGATCAGTCAGCACCACGAGGACATGCATACCCTTGTCAAACGCAAGATATTCAGCGGTGGTAAGGGCAAGTCTCGGGGTGATGATCCGTTCAATGGCCGGATCGTCGGCAAGGTTGAGGAAGAGAACCGTCCGCTCCAGTGCCCCGCTCTCCTCAAACTCCCTGATGAAAAAGGCCGACTCTTCATAGGTAATACCCATTGCAGCAAAGACAACCGCAAACTTTTCCGCCTGACCGGTTACCTTTGCCTGCCGTGCGATCTGTGAAGCAAGCAGGTTATGGGGAAGTCCTGCTCCGGAAAATATGGGGAGTTTCTGGCCCCGGACCAGGGTATTCATGCCGTCAATAGATGATATTCCAGTCTGGATTGAGTCACGGGGGTGTTCACGGGCTGACGGATTTATCGGAGAGCCATAGATATCACGGATACATTCTGGAATGACCGGCCCGCCACCGTCTATCGGTCGTGCACTGCCATCAAATGTCCGGCCAAGCATATCAGATGACAGGGAAATCTTCATCGGTTCTCCCCTGAACCTGACCTGTGTCTTCTCGGTATCCAGATCCCGGGTTCCCCTGAATACCTGTACCATGGCACGGGTTGTTGTCGTCTCAAGCACCTGGCCGATACGGACTTCACCGCCGGGGAGGGTGATCTCTGCTATCTCACCATACCCGATACCCTCAACACCATCCAGAACCATAAGGGGACCAACGACCTTGGATACGCCGGTGTAGGTCCGAAATCTCAGATCAGTCATGTACCCTCCCTGAGATTTCTCATCGCTTCCGTATCACGGGCAATTCCTTCAAAGAGTGGCTCTTCTTCATCAAGGGATGCAGATCCCATCCTGGCAAATGATTCAATGAGCGGAAGACCCCGGAGCCGTGATACCGGGATCCCTGCCTCAAGAGCACGCTCCGCATGGGCAAAAAATGTAAAAATGGCCTTTAACATGCGGTATTGTTTCTTCGGACCGGTAAAGGTGTCAAATTCATCAAAGGCATACTGCATCAGGTAACTCTCCCGCAGGATCTCAGCTTTTAAGAGGAGGAGACGGTCAGATTCAGGAAGGGTTTCAGGACCGACCAGGCGGATGATCTCCTCAAGCTCATTCTCCCGCTGTAATATCTCCATCATCTCCTGCTTCATCCTGATAAAGTCCGGACCAATATGCTCTTCCCACCATATCCCGGCGATAGTACTGTACAGTGAATACGACATGAGCCAGTTGATTGCAGGGAAGTGTCGCTGATAGGCAAGGTCTGCATCAAGAGCCCAGAATACCTTGACAATCCGGAGGGTGTTCTGGGTGACCGGCTCTGAAAAGTCACCACCGGGTGGGGAGACCGCACCGATAACCGAGATGGATCCCTCATGATCTCCTGAGCCCAGGAGAGACACCCGACCGGCCCGTTCGTAAAAGTCAGCAAGCCGGGAACTCAGATATGCAGGATATCCCTCTTCTCCCGGCATCTCTTCAAGCCGGCCTGAAATCTCACGCATCGCCTCTGCCCATCGTGATGTGGAATCGGCCATGAGTGCAACATGGTACCCCATGTCCCGGTAATATTCAGCAATGGTAATGCCCGTATATACCGATGCTTCACGGGCAGCAACCGGCATGTTTGAGGTGTTTGCGATAAGGACCATCCGGCTGCTCAGAGCATGACCGGTCCGGGGATCTTTCAGGGTCGGGAACTGTTCCAGAACATCTGCCATCTCATTGCCCCGTTCACCGCACCCGATGTAGATGATAATGTCTGCATTGACCCACTTTGCCAGCTGCTGCTGAACGACTGTTTTTCCTGAGCCAAAGGGACCAGGGATGGCCGCAGTTCCCCCTCGGGCAAGAGGAAAGAGGGTGTCAATAATCCGCTGCCCGGTCATCAGTGGTTCAATGGGATCCAGACGCTCTCGAACCGGCCTCGGTTCCCTGACCGGCCACCGCTGAACCATGGTGAGCTCTTTCTTCTCTCTACCGGTATCAAGAATGGCAATGGTATCAGTAATGACATATTCTCCCTGATCAGCAACAAAATGCAGGGTTCCGGAGAGGCCAGGCGGGACAAGGATATGATGGTTCACCGATACCGATTCACGAACACAGCCGATCCGGTCACCTTGCCTGACCAGCTCGCCTGACTTTTTAAGTGGATAGAACCGGTATTTTTTTGTCCGGTTAAGAGCAGGGGCTGATGAACCCCGTTCGATCATATCACCGGTATTTTTCAGGATCTCTTCCAGAGGACGCTGGATACCATCGTACATGGTGCCGACAAGTCCCGGACCCAGTTCAACCGAGAGCGGAAGATAGGTTCTGACCACTGGTTCCCCAGGAGTAACACCAATCGTCTCCTCGTAGACCTGGATGGTGGCACGGTCTCCTTCAAGGATGATGATCTCACCGATTAGTCCGTCATTTCCAACCCTGACCGATTCATACATCCTGCTTCCGGCCATTCCCTCCGCTTCAACCACTGGTCCGGTCACCCGGATTATTACACCGTTTTTCTCACCCATGGTATCTGTCTCGTCGTTTTTTCTTTTTTCCATTGATATATCCGCCATCAGCACCCCCTATCCCGTACAGAACGGTTCCGGTTCAGGCCCATCCGGTATCACTGAAATTACCGGAATCAGATCTGATGAGTTTTTAATGTCGCGTATTTTGTCAGGAATCATTGATGCTACCGTTCTGCTCACCAGAATAATTCCTATATCTGCATCCTTCAGGCATGTCTCCAGATGAACCTGTGATTCCTCTGAATTTTCACAGATATATCCAATATGCACCCCGCCAAGAAGAAAACCCATAACCATACGCCTCGATGCAAGCAGGGCTACTTTCATGGTTCCTCCGGGCCGGTGATGAGCATCGGTGTGATTTTTTCCGCAGAAAATCCATCATAGAGGCCTGACAGGATGATGCGGATATTGCGTAGTTCGAACTCTTTTGCCACCAGGTACCAAAGAAGCGGGCCGCCGGTATGGTAATAGGTAAGCCCAAGTCGTGAGATGGTTTCCAGAAGGTACCGGTCAAGAGCCAGATCAATCCGAAGCATCGTATCAGCAGACGGATAGGTCCTGATCAGGGGAGAAAGGAGGGGTTCATACCCGGTTCCGGAGAGCTGACGGACCAGATCAGGCAGGCTCATCATCTCATTGAGCTGGACAAGCCGCCATAATGGGAGTTCCTGACCTCCGTCTACCAGGCAGAGAGGCACTGCATCAGGGTTCCACCCCGAATGTTTCGCTCTGATAAGAACCCGTATATTCTGGATATCAATCAGCACTGCAATAAAATCACGGTACGGGGAGGCAAGATATGCCTGTACCATTGACATCTGACTCTTCAGTTCTGAAAAACCCATGCAGTCAAGGGCATGATCCAGGTAAAAAATCGATCTCTCCTTCTCATACAGAGCCATGCCTCCGAGAAGAGGTTCTCCATACCGGGTTTCCTGAAGCAGCCTGACCCCTTCACTCATGGACCGGACGTTTCCGAGCTTTGCGGCAAGATCCGGTGAACATCCTTCAGGCCAGAGTTTTGAATTCTCTGCAATCACCCCTGCCCGGTCCATATGGATCAGCCGGATGATCCGTTTGACCTTTGCTATCTCCTGAAAGAAAAGAATTGCATCAAAAAATAACCAGGCATCGCGGGGAGCCTGTGACCGGAGCAGAACCACCTCCTCGTACCAAGCCAGAAGGAGTTCTTCTTCTGCCTGATCGGGTGTGCACTCCATCGTTACTCCGGTCAGATAACCATAACTCCTCAGTCTGCTCAGACAGTCCTGAACCGAACCGCTCTGCATCAGTTCCTGAACCTGATTTGGTTCAATGAACGGAACTCCTTTTGCCTTCAACCGTGCGATAATGCCCGTATATGAGGTTATCGACAACAGAACAGGGAAATACCCTGCCGTGCTGAGAAGGGTCAGAAAGAGCAGGAACATGATGATGATGAGAACCGCAGCTGACAGATGGGTTACATACGGGGAGCCTGCATCAAGAAGGGTGTTCAGATCAGGAATATCCATCAGGGTTCACCATGAAACAGGATGCGGGATGCTGCAACGATCATCTCTCGTTCCAGGCGGACAAATCTGACCTCCACGGTGTTATCAATCACCACCTGGTCAGATATCCGCTCACAGATAACCCCGCCACCGGTATCTATCTGTTCGTCAGAGAGGAGGAGCGAGAACCCATCCTGATTCACCCGGGAGATTATCTCTGCGATAAGGGTGCGATCATCCGGATGAACCTTGACTGCAATATCTGACGGCCCTAGGTTCTTCGCAGATTCGGTCAGCATGGCATAGACAAATCCAGGGTACTCCGGACGGGTGCGGATCGTCCTCAAATACCGGGTAACCTCAGCAAAACAATGCCTGAGCATCTCTTCCCTGACCTCCCTGACCTTTCGTTTCGCTTCAATCCTGGTCCGTGACTCCTGGCTTGCGATAATCTGCCTGATCTCACGCTGACCCTCTGCCATCCGATGGTTATAGGCATCTTCTGCCTTTTGTTCGGCCTGGGCTCTGATTGCTCCCACATCACAGGCTTCTTCGGCCCTGATGGTCCGGATTTCCGTCTCAGCTTCCTCACGTATCCGGTTGATAATCGTTTCGACAGACATAGGACCGTTTATCCACTAAAGAGTCCGAGGCCAAAGAGGATCAGAATGGCAACCAACAGACCAAAGATTGCAAACGTCTCTGACATTGCAGCAAACACAAGGGATCTTCCTATCGCCCCAGGGTTTCGTGCCGTTGCAGCAATCCCGCTTGAACAGGTAATTCCCTGACCAATTGCTGAAAAGCCAGCCAGACCGACCGCAAGACCTGCCCCAATCAGCCCGATTGCAACCGGCATCGTAACAGAAAAGTCTGATGACAAAATGCCGGTGAGGGCAAGCATGAGAACGGCGATCAGAAGACCATAAATTGCCTGGGTCTCACAGACAGCAGAAAATACCACCCCTTTCCCAAACATCTCCGGTTTTTCTGCGGTATTTGCAACTCCCGATGCAGCAGCGATGCCCTGACCGATGGCTGAAAAGCCGGCAAGCCCGACTGCAAGACCAGCTGCAATTGCGACAAGGCCAACCGGAGTTGGTATGTCACCAGCAGTTCCACCCAGAAATCCTCCGGACTGAAGGATAAGAATTGCGATGAGAAGCCCGTATATCGCCTGGGTCTGCGGGATTGCAGTAAACACAAGAGCCATACCAAATTTATCCGATCGCTCAGATATCACCCCGGACGCCGCTGAACCGACAATTCCCACACCGATTCCTGACCCAATTGCAGAACATCCCACTGCAATTCCGGCCCCGATAGCCATTAATACTGCTCCGGTCCCTATTGTCATATTATCTCCTCTCTTTTACCGCTTGTATACAAACGGTGCTCATGAAACGGAACAAACTCTTTTCCACCACCGGAATAGAATTTTCCAAAGAATTCAATATAATGCAGTCGAAGGGCATGGATAACACTCCCAAGAGTCTGAATGGCCAGGTTAAAGAGCTGGCCGGCAATACAGAAGA
>CAZEWE010000121.1:0-7999 GCA_964515765.1 uncultured Methanospirillum sp.
ACGTTCACTCCTGTTCCCACGGTGACCCGCACTCCTACCCCCAGCCCTACTCCTACGTTTACCCCCGTTCCCACGGTGACCCGCACTCCAACTCCCAGTCCGACATTCACTCCTGCACCAACACAAGGCCCGGTTCCCCCATGTGGCGTGTATAAGAGAGATGTCCAGTCTGGTTTTCTCAGGCAGGGACAGGCAGCAGTATATGGATATTACATTCCTGTTGACGGACGGTCAAAAATTGAGTGGTCATTAACGGTCCGTGGAACATGTGGTGCTGGTCAGGGTCTGGCTACTGCAGCTAAAGCAGGAGGATTGAAGGACAATAGCAATGCATGTGCCAGTTCATCCGTATTTGATCTGTATGTATGTAGGGATTGCAATCCACAGAATTCACGGTGTTATGCCAATTATTATGCTTATGGCCCGAATGCATACACCTCCATAACAAAGCCGGCATCTGGTTCGACGTACTTTGTGATGATCTATGCCAGATCCGGAAATGGGGTGTATGATCTGCAGATGAACAGCTATAAATGTGCCGGAAATACGCCTATCATCGTTGCATCAGCTGAACAGGGAATGCAGATGGCCGGAACTGACAGTGGAGCCTCTCCTCCCTCGATTCCCATCCCGTCAGCAGAATTTGTAATCTAATAATCTGATTAAACCAGACATCTTCACTCTTTTTTCAGATAATGCACGAGCAGGCCCGTTCATCACCCAGATCCTGAAAAAAAAGTTAAACAAGTGAAATGGTCATGAGTTCAAATCTTCCATCCTTAAATCCCCACCGGTCCATGGCACTGGTGGGTGCATGATGTGTATCAAATATCTTCGGACCGGTCACCCCATAGTATCTGGTAGTATCAAGGCCCTCTTTGATCAATTCAGCAGTGATGTTCTCCTCTCCTCTCCAATTCCTGAATGTATCGTCGATAAGCATCATGGAATCATATCCGTATCCGGCAAGGGTTTTCGAGGGATCATTTCCAAATGTTTCCTGGTATACCTGAACAAACCGGTCCGAGTGATCCCCCGGTACAAGATTGGTGTAGGCAGAGATGGTAAACAGGGGAAACCGGGAGAGTGCATCAGTCTCTTCTTTCTCAAGAGTTTCCAGGTATGATGATTCGGTCAATAATACCTGCCCCCGGTATCCTGCTTGTGAAATATTTCTGATAAGGGGAATCTGCCGTGCATCGTACATGATAATGACAATCGCATCCGGAGCTTTATCGAGGATTGTCCGGGCAAGTGATGAAAAATCATTCTCTTCTGACAGAACCGGATAGATCCCTGAAATCTGGAAATTTTGATCTGTCAGCCCCTTTTGAATATGATTCAGAACCGACTCTCCATATGCATCCTGAACATACACCAGTGCAGGACGGTCTGATGTGTAGGCCAGCCATTCTGAAACAAACTGTGCAAGGGCGAATATTGGAGGGTTGACCTGGTAAAAGAACGGTGATATGCCATACAGAGCTTCTCCGTTTGCCTGAGGAGAGATGAGGAGGGTGGTATCGGATTTTCCGGTTTCCTTTGCCATCGGAAGGGTCAGCGTAGTGGTATAGGACCCGATCACAACCGGGATGTTATCGGTCTGCATCTCCTTGAAAAGACTCAATGATCTGTCCGGATCTCCGGTATCATCAGTAACCCGGAGATCCACCTGATATCCGGCCTCTTCGTTAGCGTTTATTTCATCTGCTGCAACCTGAATGCCCTGAAGAATATCGGTGCCTGCCTGACTATCATCACCGCTCAATGGAAGAATAACTCCGATAGTAATGTTTTTCTTCTCCGGTTCGAGAGCAGACACCGGGACAATATTGCAGAACAGGATGAGAATAATCGACACGGCAGCGAAAATAAACCTGCGATTAAAATTGATCTCTGATATGAGGCACTGCTCCATTCCGGTTGTTTTCCCTGGGATATTTTTGTGAATTTTCATTTGCCTATGATGATGCATCGTTTGTTCCTCCAAAGAAGAGAACTGAAGGCATGTCTATTGATTCATTCCCTTTGGATAACATCGGATGGGATGATCTGACATGATAATACATTTGCTGATACAAATGACGGAGTGATCCGGAAAACTCAGGATCTCTCAGGGTTGTTATCAACCGGGAGGTAAATTCATCGGAAAGCCAGCTTGAGAGCTCTGAATCATAGGTTGCTGCTTTTGATGTCTCATCCGGTGCAGCGGCAGTCATGACAACAACTCCCGGGGTTGTAATTTCAGAGGCCACAACTCCGGAAAAACATGATTCAAGGACTAAAAGCAGCCGTCCAAACCTTCCTGACTCTTTCATTTCTGTAAGGGCACCTGAGAGTTCTTTTGGAGAGATGTATTCACTCCCGTCACCCACAACAATATCACCTCCGGGGCTGCCATGAGAGGAGAGATAGATGAGAACCGTTGCGTTTTCATCAGATTTGAGCAGAGGGTCTCCTGCCTGTGAACCGGTTCCGGTCAGGATATCCAGGAACATGCGTTTATTCACCTGCTCTCCGGTAAGGTCCGGAAATGCTTCCTTTCGAACCTCCTCATTTGAAGGAGTATGATACACCTCTCCTGGTTTTTTATTTCTTGCATCGGTCGGAATGTCATCGTATACAAGCAGGATAATATGATCATCAGGCACCCCCTGGCTCCTGACCTGCTGGTACATGGTTAAGGCATCTGCCTGGTGCCGGTAATTCTCCCAGCTTCTGGACAGGCCTCCGATGACCGCCCAGAACTCACCGGATGGGTGAAGGTTTGAATCAGGTACTGGATTTTCAGATTCATCTGTCCCGGTGGTAATTCCGATATCCGATTTTGCAGTCCTCTGATAAACAATCGGATCTTCACGGACCATTCCCTCCTGAATCTGATAGGTTTCATACCAGGGAATCAGCCGGTCGGTTCCTTCCTCCCTGAAGGTGAGGGGTCCGGTTGCTCCGGTGAGGATAGGAGTTTCCCCCGCCAGAATACTTGTCAATGCCGTCTGTATTCCCTGCACCGTTCTTGGAAGGGGTTCTCCCGTTCCTTTTGTCAGGACGGTAAGGGCAGCAGTCTTTGGCGACACATCAGGAAAAGCCGTAAATCGTGCCATGACCTGTGCACCGGCAAGGACTGCATCATAGGCCTCTGGGACATAACCGGAGGTGTCACCATGTGCAATTGCCTGGTACTCTTCTGAAAATGTTGAATCCCATGGTTTTTGCATAAGGATAAGGGTATCATCAGGAACCCTGGTTGATAATGTACTAACCGTGTCAATCTTCCAGAGCCCGGAATCTAAAAGAGCCTGTAATGTCTCACTATCTGCCCGTTCCCATACCCGACTGTCTGAATCGATGTCCGGATAGATCAGGTAAAGCCTGGGTGGGTTTGTTACTTTTTTCAGGGTCCGGATGACCTCCTGAATCTCACTTCCTTCTCCTGAATGAACGAATATCAAAAAATCAGGATTATCTGTCAACAACCGTCCGACTGCATCAGGAATCTCCTCCGTGGAATTATATGTTTCTGCTCCCCGAATGGCAATCCCCTGTTCTATCGCCCAGTATGGAATCCAGTCATAAAATGTCTCTCCATATGAACTGTTTATGGTGAGCATCGATACATTCTTCCCGCCATGGGATTTGATGTGCTCCATCATGACTGCGGTTGTCTCACCGTCATTTGCTATGGTCCGCCATACTGCACCGGTTCCTGCATAGGCACGATATATCTCATCAGATGACGCAGTCGGTGAGATAAGCACCCGGTGGTTTTTCATGAATACTTCTGAAACCTGAAAGACTTCGTCTGATGTATATGGCCCGATAACCACCCTGATTCTGGGATCATGGACAAAATAATCCGCATACGTCATGATGTCACCAAGCCGGGTATCCCGGAGAATGAACTCAACCGGTCTTCCACCAATTCCTCCCCCGGCATTAATCTGGTCCCTGGCAAGGGTTATGGCATCATACAAGGGCTGTCCCTCCGGTCCGGACAGGGGGAGAAGAACCCCGATATATACCGGTTCAGTATCTGCAAGAACCGGCGATGAGCAGAGAATGAAAGTGAAAAAAAGCAGAACGTATGAAAATCCGGACAATATACCTGATATATTATTCATATGCAGCCCAGTCGTCTATTATATAGTACTGCAGGCCATTCAGATAAAATCGCTGTTTCGAACGACAATAGATGAGTTATCAGACCAGAGAAAAAGAGAGAAAAGGAGTATGGGTTCAATACCTCATCGGGCGATGGCACTATACTGCCCACTATCCTCATCAGGTGTAACGACAACCCTGACCATCCGTTTACTTCCGTCTGCCGTCTGTTTTGGTGAGTAATATCCAAGTGTATAGGTATGGGTAATAATTCCCTGGATATTGTCAAGGATGGTAGAGAATTCATTGCCATGAATATCAATAAAGAGGCCGCTTCCACCAAGAGCCTTTACGAGCTCCCGCTTGTCATTCTGTTCGTTAAATGCACCGGAGACGGTTGTTGGTCCGACAAGAATGTAACTGGTCCCGTTATTGAGCAGATTCTCTGCGGTTTCCGCAATCGTATACTCTGAGAACGGTGTCCCATCACCCCGGTAGTGGGTCAGGTCATCGGTTATATCAATGATCATATGCTGTGCATCTGACCTGAATCCCATCTCCAATGCTGCTTCAATGGCATCAAGGTTGGCTTCCGGTGCATCAAACCCTTCGCTGGCATGTAACCCGTCAACAGCCTGCTGCATGACTGATGGTTCGGAAGTCCATTCCTGGTTTATGGTAACCGTGTCTTTAAAGCTGATGAGAGCATACCGGCAGTCAATCCCGGCAAGTGCAATACTCTCCGTCAGTTCCATCACTTTTTCCTTTGTCTCATTGATCTCATCACTCATACTGCCGGTATCGTCAAAGAGAATGGCAAGATCCAGTTGTGATGATGTCGACCGGTCAGAAAACGCGAATGAGGTGATATTCATGAGTTCACCATCTTCGAACACCTGGAAATCCTCCTGCCTGAGTGCCCCGCTCTTTCCTGCAGTACTGTTTACCGTGACATAGGTCATGATAAAGGGAAAGTTCACTCCGTTAATGCCGGTAATGTCCACAACCGATGTTCCAAAGGTGCTGATGCCATCATAGTCCGGAGTTTGTTGCTGGCCCGGCTCTTCGGAAATTACCGTGGTCTCTGTCGGTGCAGGAGTAAATACCCGGTCTTTCTGAATGGTGAAGAGCCCGTTTGCTGAATCTGCACCCAACCGGATTTCAAGGGTGATCTTCTGGTCATCGCCATACACTCGTGGGGTGTAATAACTGATGGTATAGGTATGGGTGATAATGGACTGGATTCTGTCAAGAATTGTGGAGAACTCATCCCCATGGATGTCAATAAAGAGGCCACTTCCTCCAAGGGCCTTGACCAGTTCCTTCTTGTCGGTGTGCTCAGTAAACTGGCCTGAAACGGATGAAGGCCCGACAAGAATGTAACTGGTTCCGTTCTGCAGCAGGTGGTTCGCAGTTTCAGGAATTGTATATTGAGAAAATTCGGTACCGTCACCCCGGTAATGAGTCATGCTGTCGGTGATGTCCAGGATCATATGCTGGGCATCTGGTCTGAACCCGGATAAAAGGGCAGTTTCTATGGCATCAAGGTTGACTTCAGGAGCATCGTCTCCTCCATCAGCTTCAAGACTGTCAACAGCCTGTTTGATGAGGGAGGGATCAGATGTCCATTCCTGCCGGACGGTGAGGGTATCACGAAAACTGATAAGCATGTACCTGCTGTCAATATTTGCACTATCAATCGCATCGGTCAGTTCATTGACCCTGGCTTTCATATCGGCGATCTCTTCACTCATGCTCCCGGTCTCATCAAAGAGAATGGCAAGGTCCATTTTGGTCCGTGATGAAGCGTCCGGGAACTGAACTGAGTTAATCTCCATGAGTTCACCGTTTTCAAAGACCTGAAAGTCATCTGCAGTCAGGCTCCCCTCTCTTCCTTCCGGAGTGTCAACGGTTACATAGGTTATCACGTTCGGGAAATTCACCGCATTAATCCCGGTAATTCCCAGGACCTGTGATTCACGGGCATCTGTTCCATCTGTTGTAGCAAGAACATTGCCAGAAAAGGCAAGGATGCACACCCCGATGATTACTATTATATGAGCAGTCGTCTTTTGATTCATAAGATTCCTCCGAAAGAAAAACATAGGACAAGCAGTCTCAAAATGAGAGAAGTACTCCTCCTTGGATTACAGGAATATTGCATGTGGGCTGCATATATATTTCGAAATTATCCTGGTGATCACTCATATGAAGTCTTATTTTTTTTGGATAATTTTTAAAGATTCGAATTAATTTATAATTGTTCGGGACCCCAAATACTATGTATGTCACAGGACATCAGGTATAAACAACGTCTTCAAAATTATAAACGTGCCCTTTTGATGGTACAGGAAGGGACTCTGTCATATACCTCGCGTCCTCTATCAAATATGGAAAAACAGGGGTTCATTAAGTCCTTCGAATTTACGTATGAATTAGCCTGGAATCTGATGAGGGATTACTCTCTCTATCAGGGGCATCAGGAGATTCGAGGTTCCCGTGATGCCATACGGCTTGCTTTATCAATGGACCTGATTTCTGATGGTGAAACATGGATGGATATGCTTGAAAGTCGTAACATTACCTCACATACGTATGATGACAATACCGCAGAAGAGATTATGAAAAAGATCGCTTTCCGGTATTTCCCTGCTATGGTAGCATTTCAGGAGAGGATGAATGTGATTGCCAATGAAGGATGAAAATTCTTTCGGATTATCATACCTCCAATTAGAGCGAATCCGAAATTCATTAGCCCAATGTCCCCGATTGAATCAGGCCTTCATTTTTGGTTCACGGGCTCTTGGTACATATCGGAACGGTTCTGATATTGATATTGCCCTGGACGGAGATGAGCTGACGTTTGAAGATGTACTCAGGCTCCATACCCGGATAGATGATCTGAATCTTCCATACTTTGTAGATCTCGTCCATATTCAGCGAATTGAAAACTCTGACCTTCTGGATCATATCAGGAGGGTTGGGAAAAAAATATTTTCGCGGTTGCCGGCTTCTATTGATTGTTCATGAATATTGGGGCGTGCTCTCCATATTTTCATGGGCAGGTATAATAATCTCATTTTTTCCATTCGTCCCTAATCAAAGGAGATGTGTTTAAATTATTGAACCTGAATCTGGAAAGGTTTTCACAATGAGATAAGGTATCATTCTTTTTGTATATTCAACATATACTACAGTCCCATTGGAGATATCAGGCCATGCCTCATTATCTGGTCCTGATGAAATCTGGTATTCTTTCCGGGAAGTAATATTATACCCATAAATATCCCAGTTTCCATTCCGCTCATCAATCCAGACAACCTGATCCCCCGATATACGGGGCAGCCACTGTCTGGAGGGATCTGTTGTTATTCGAATTTCTTGTCGGCTGGTCAGATTCATGGCAAAAATATCAAAATTTCCATACTTTTGCGACTGCCATACTACCCATCCAGATGAAACACCCGGGAACCAGTCTCCCCAGGTTGTATTGGTAACCTGTACCTCTGTTCTGGTCGGAATGTGATAGGCAAAGATATCTCCCCGTGAATGGGCACCATTTCGCCAGTCCTCCCAGACAATCCAGTCTTTGTCTATATCCGGCTGCCATTGTATTTCAGGAACATGACTGATTATCTCCTCTTCACCTGATGACAGATTGATAAGGACAATGTCTTCATATCCGTATCGCTCATCCACAAACACCACATAATTTCCAGATACTTTTGGTGTCGTCTTTCGGAAAGGGCTGGAATATACCGGTTTTATCTCCCCGCTGGTCAGGTTTTTCATACATATCTGCCAGATGAGATCTGATTTTTCCTGCCATACGACCACCTCACCGTAAATGTCTGGTCTGTACCTGGTCACATTCCCTCCTTCGAATGGTAGAAATTCC
>CAZEWE010000122.1:0-6339 GCA_964515765.1 uncultured Methanospirillum sp.
CTGATTTGCTGCAGCAATCTGAAGATCCCGGAAGGTATTTTCTGCAGTCTTGGTCACTTCTGCTGCGGTTGCAGTCATCGGTATGATCTGCCCTTTTGTAAGAACCGGTTGATATAACTCTGTGGCCCGGCGGGTAGAGTCTTCATCAATTCCTCCAACGATCCGGTCATGCTCCTGAATATTCTGAATAAGCCGTCCAACCATGACACGTTCCGGAGCGTGTGCAAGAGCAAAATCCCGACCAGCTAGAAGCCCTGACTCTTCCTCAAGTATCTGCCTTCCCCAGCCACAGGTCGTTCCCGGAGTGATGGTCGATTCAAGGACCACTAGTGTGCCCGGAGTCAGATACCTCCCTACCTGGCGCAAGCCCTCCTCAAGAGCAGTAAGATCAGGTATCAGGTCTTCAGGATTTTTAAAGGGAGTCTGAATCGCGATAGTTACTGCATCACACTCACGAATAATAGTGAAGTCATCGGTACATTGAAAAACTCCCTTCTGGACAACATCTGCTAATAACTCATCCAGACCAGGCTCTTCACCTTTCAGGGGGTTTTTTCCTTCGTTCAGCATCCTTATTTTATACCCGGATGAAGGAGAATTTCGCTGAAGACCATAGACCTTTTGAATTCCGGGAACTGAAGCAAAGAGAGCGGCAGAAGGGATCCCGACATATCCCATCCCGATAACGCCGATTGTCCTGATTGGCCCTCTTTGATTGAAAGCATCAGATAATTCAGTTGGCATGAGAGAGACCCCGGACAATTTGTTCACAGACTTCGAGATTCATAACCGCCTGTTCAGGAGTTACAGGAAATTCTTTACCGGTCCGGACTGAATCCAGGAACGATAAAAGTTCGTCACGAAGTGGTTCCTTCTTGGTCACCTGCACTTTTTCTACAATATTCTCCTGAACATACCGCTCATTTTCAACCGAATAAAGACCAGGTTTGCGATAAATATAGACTTCCTGAGTCATAAAGTCACCTTCAATGGTAATATCCTCCTGCTCAATGTGAATCATACGTATCTTCTTGGATGCTTTCCTGCTGGCAGAGAGATAGACCGGAGTGTTTCCACATTGACAAAGCGCCATTGCTACATCCCGTGTTCCCCGTGAAAAGACTTCAAGGGGATCTCGAAACAGGGAGTGAAGAATTATGTCGATGTCATGGATCATGAGATCTTCAACTACTGAACTGGCAGTAATCCTGGATGATGTCGGATTATGCCTCTTTAACTCTACATATAGTGGATTTGAGATTATTCTCGATATTTCCCGTACAATGGGATTGAAGCGCTCAATATGCCCGACTCCGACAATGGTCCCTTTTGGAATACTCTGAATGAGATCATGACCCTCCGTTGAAGTAAGGCATATCGGTTTCTCAATGAGCGTATTCATTCCGGTCTTAATTATTTCCCGTGCCGATTGAAAGTGAAGAGGAGTAGGGACACATAAACTGACAGCATCAACATTTTTCAGGAGTTCCTGAATAGAACCTGCTACTTCTGCATTGTTCTGTTCCGCTACAATACGGGCCTGATCCTGATTAACATCATATACGAAAAGAGACTGAACTGGTTTTAACTCAGAATAAATCCGGACATGATTCCGGCCCATCATTCCGGTTCCGATCACCCCGACATCCATTATTCACATCCATTGACAGCCTGACATATTGAATCTCTTTGTTCTAATGTCAGCCCGGGATACACCGGGAGACTGAGTATCTCTTTGGAAATCTTTTCAGATACGGGACAATCACTCATACGAAGTTTTCCTTCATATACCGGCTGCTTGTGGATAGGTACCGGGTAATGAATAGCTGTTCCTATCCCCTTGCTGTTCAGATCGGAAATGAACTCATCACGAGTAACATCAGCCTGATCGGTAACCCGAATGGCATACTGGTGAAACACATGGGTTGAATCTTGTCTGACGCAAGGGGTAATGATCCCTCGACGGACAATATTTTTTGAAAAGAACTCTGCATTATCCTGCCGTAAATGATTCATTTCAGGGAGTTTTTGGAGCTGCACACGCCCGATGGCGGCAGCAATGTCAGTCAGCCTGAAATTATATCCTAACTCAGTATGCAGATATTTTTCTTTCTGACCATGATTTACGAGACGGCGGATCCGATTAATGAATTCATGATTGTCACTGGTAATCATCCCGCCTTCTCCACAGGTCATATTTTTTGTCGGATAAAAGGAAAAGCAGCCACAGGTCCCATAAATCCCCACATTTCTCCCCTGATATTGTGCACCATGTGCCTGTGCACAGTCTTCAATGAAATACAGGGAGTGATCAGAACAGATTTCAGACAAGGCACGGATATCACATGGCTGGCCAAAAAGATGGACGCCTACGATGGCTTTTGTCTGGGGAGAGATCAGGTCAATTACTTTTTCAGGGTCAATACAATATGTTTTTTCATCAATATCTGTCAGGACCGGAGATGCACCACACATGCTCACAGATGTCGCAGAGGCGATGAAAGTAAAGGAAGGAACAATGACCTCATCTCCGGGTCCGATTCCAAGTGCTGCCATAGACACATGAAGTGCTGTGGTTCCGTTGCTTGTGGCAACTGCATGGGGAGTCCCAATAAACTCAGCAAATTCTTTCTCAAAATGAGTAACTTCCTGACCGGATGCAAGCATTCCGGAAGTGATCACCCGGGCCGCTGCATCCGCTTCTTCCTGCCCAACACAGGGACGGGCTACAGGGATCATTTCTGAATCGCTCCATCCGGAAGAGGTTTGATCCGAGCAGGTGATCCAATCGCAAGCGAGAATGAAGGAACATCTTTGGTTACAATCGACCCTGCTGCAATAAGGGCACCCTCACCAATGGTAACACCAGGAAGTATAGTACTATTTGCACCGATTGATGCCCTATCACAGATAGTTGGCCCGATAAGATTTTTTCCGCCATGAGGAGGATATTTATCATTTGTCAAAACTGCATTCGGGCCTATAAAGACATGGTTTCCAAGTTCTGAATTCGTCGGGATATAAACCATACTCTGAAGATTGACATGATCTCCAAGGGTACAATTGCCCTCAATAATTACTCCGGTTCCAAGAGAGACATTATCTCCAATTATTGTATTTTCCCGGACCAGTACATTATGGCCGGTGGAAAAACCTGATCCGGTCCTGACGTCAGCATACAGAATTGTTCCGGATCGAATGATGGCATTATCGCCGATAATCACCCCGGGATGATCCTTTTTTCCAATATAATCCCGGGAGGGAAAGCCAAGCGTTACCGGTTCAAAGAATTGAACATTCGTGCCAATATGATTGGTGCCATATTCGATCATTGTTTAGTTCCTTATGATAATTGAATTTGAAACAGATTAAAACGACTATAACGGAATCTGAATTTCTTTTTCACCATTTTGCCTTGTCAAAAGAACAATTTATTATCTCCTCTCCCACTCCAAAATAAACCAAATATCGCTATACAATATCTCCCCCAATTACACCCCAACCCAAAGCGCCCATATCAATAGTACAAAAAAATTTCGAAGTACAATTAGATCATTACGAAACTCTCTTTTTGTAATATTGATCATCGCAAAACCATAACCACATATAAATCTAATTCAATTAATTAAAGAAAACTTCACTCAAAATATATAGTTTCTCCGAGAATCAAACCGTTACATTTTTATTTACACCTTCAGACATATCATCAGTCCCGTAAAGGGGACGTGTACGAGTGATTACAGTCTATCAGTGACAGATTCCTTCCAGTATACAGTGACTAAATCGTACAGGTTTTAAGGAACATCGGAGGAACTATATGGCAAAATTTTCCGACACAATCGATCTCTATGACGATCAGGGCAAACTGCTGAAGAGCGGTGTTGCCTTAGATAAAATCAGCCCGCTGACAAACCCAGGCATTAAGAAAATGATCAGCCTTACCAAGAGAACTGTTGCAGTCAACCTTGGTGGTGCAGAAGCATTTCTGAAGACCGGAAAGGCTGGAAAGAACCAGATCCCCGGACGTGAACTCAACCTTGACCTTGTTGCCAATGCAGGCGCAATCAAGGAAAAGATGTTCAAGATGCTCCAGGTTACAGAGGGCGACGACACCGAGATCAAGGAATTCGGCGGCGGCAAACTCCTGCTCTGTACTGTGCCAAGTGCACGTATCGATGCAGCAGCAACCTACGATGCAGCAATGACCGCTGTATCAGCAGCAGCAACCTACTCTGTTATTGACCAGTTCAACGTTGGCATGTTTGACGGTTCAACCGTTAAGGCAGCATTCTGGGGTACCTACCCACAGACCATGGACCCATCAGGCTCAGCTTGTGCATCCATTCTGTCCATTCCACAGAACAACGAAGGTCTTGGATACGCACTCCGTAACATCCAGGCAAACCACTGTGTAATGATCACCAACAAGAACGCAATGCAGGGTGCAGCACTCTCAGCAACCTTTGAACAGGCAGGAGAGTTCGAAATGGGAGCCGCAATCGGACCATTCGAGCGTGCACAGCTGCTTCTCTACGCCTACCAGGGTCTGAATGCAAACAACCTGGTATACGACCTCGTCAAGAAGAATGGTGCAACCGGAACCGTCGGTACCGTTGTCCAGTCCCTCGTCGAGAGAGCAATTGAGGACAAGGTCATCGCACCAGGCAAGAAGGGTGCATCCGGATACACCTTCTACGAGACCAAGGACCCAATGCTCTGGAATGCATACACTGCAGCCGGAACAATGGCAGCAACCATGGTAAACTGTGGTGCAGGCCGGTTCGCACAGGCAGTATCCTCTACCCTGCTCTACTTCAACGACCTTATTGAGCACGAGACCGGACTTCCGGGTTGTGACTACGGTCGTGTAATGGGTGTAGCAGTCGGATTCTCATTCTTCAGCCACTCTATCTATGGTGGTGGAGGTCCCGGTGTGTTCAACGGTAACCACGTCGTTACCCGTCACGCAGCCGGTGTAGGTCTCCCCTGTATCGTCGCCGCCTGTGCACTTGACGCAGGAACCCAGATGTTCTCACCAGAGAATACATCCAAGGTTTACCAGGACACCTTTGGTAAGATTCCAGAGTTTGCCCAGCCAATCCAGCATATTGCCCAGGGAGCATAATCCCCAAGGTTTCGCACAATGGCTGATGCTGAATTCCCGCAATGCAGGATCGTCACCGAGCGCCTCTTAAAACCTGATACTGTTGAGAAAATCCTCAATAAACTGGCGGTCATACCAGGGATCCGGAGAATCGTCATTAACGGCCCGAGTATACCCCAGAAAGTCCCCTATGGCCCCGCACGGGGCCTGGATAACCCCCACTCCGGAAAAGCAACTATCCGGGTCGGGGAAACGGATGTGGACCTCAGGGTGCAGGTTGGAACATTCCTTATCGAACTGGAAACACGGGATATCGTTTCGCTAGTGGAGGAAGCCTGCAAGGAAGTCTTCACGGATTTTTCTTACTCGGTCAAGGAAGGAAGATTCATGAGATCAACACCGACGCAGGTTGACTATGCGAAGTACGGCCCGGATGCTAACGAAATCATGTTAGGACTCGTCGATCCCAAGAATAAAACCGGACCGACACTCATCCAGGGAATTAAATAATGCCAATCGGACGGGTAACACAGGTTGTTGACTGCCGCGAAAGTGCGGGTATGGGAAAAGGAGGGGCCCTTGCCCAAAGGGGGACAATCTCCGAATGCCGATATCCTGACGTCATCATCGTAGGTATGTCCCCCGGTCGCCGGCATGTCACAAAGCCGGTCTGTGATATCACGTCCGCCCTACGGGCACAGGGGGTTGAATATAGTATCAGCACCATGATTCTCAACGCGGGCTCCGGGATTCCCCCTGATGCCCCAAAGAGTGCCGGTCATGTGCTGGGAGCATATTTCGGCCTGAACGAGAAGGAAATAATCCAGGTAAACCGCCACAAAGTTGCGGTACTGCACCATGGAAATGTCAGATCACATATCGTCCATAAAGTCCGGTCTATCTTAAAAGACTGTGATATTCGGGCGGTTGTGGTCTGTCAGGCTCCTGTTGATTACGAGGATTTTGCAAAGGAAGGGGTGAAAACGGCGTTTGTGATGCCAACTGAAGAGAATGTCCGGACAAAAGGGACAGTTATGGCGATTGTCAGTGGTGTTACGAGAGGTCAGACCCCGTCTCGTGAGAAGATCAGCGAAGTCATTCACGAAGTCATGAAACTTATGAAAACTTCAGATTTGGAGAGATAAAGATATGGCATATACTCCACAGTATGGTCCAGGTCAGTCTGTTGTCGCCGAAAACCGGCGCAAGCAGATGAACCCAAATGTAAAGCTCGA
>CAZEWE010000122.1:6439-7953 GCA_964515765.1 uncultured Methanospirillum sp.
GGAACTCTGTCCGGCCGTCAGATCGTTGAATGCCGTGAGCGTGACCTTGAAAAGATCTCCGCTGACCTCATCAACACGAATCTCTTCGACCCGGCAACCATTGGTATCCGTGGTGCAACCGTGCACGGTCACTCACTCCGTCTTGCAGAAGATGGTATGATGTTCGACATGCTGCAGCGGTGTATCCTCGAAGGCGGGACTGTCAAGTACGTCAAGGACCAGATTGGTACTCCACTCGACAAGAAGGTCGATGTCGGCAAGCCAATGGACGCTGCCTGGCTCAAGGCAAACACTACCATGTTCCACTCACTCGTTGGTACCTCTTACCGGAGCGACGCCGAGTACATTGAATATATCCAGCGGATCCACTCCCTGAGAACAAAATACGGTTTCATGCCGGTGGAGTAAGGAGGTACTAAATATGGCAAAAATAGAGAGAGCACAGAAACTTTTCCTCAAAGCACTGAAGACCAAATTCGAGGGAGACGTCGCAGACACCAAGACCGGTTTTTACAACTTCGGAGATCTGAAGCAGTCCCCAAGAAAGAAAGAATTCATTGAGGCATCCAAGAAAGCAGAACTCCGTCGTGGACTGTCCATGTACGATCCATACCGCTGCCACCTCGGTGGTCTGCCAATGGGTCAGCGTCAGCTCATGACCTACGAAGTTTCCGGAACCGGAACCTTTGTAGAGGGTGATGACCTGCACTTTGTCAACAACCCGGCAATGCAGCAGATGTGGGATGATATCCGTCGTACCATCATCGTCAACATGGACCTTGCACACAGCACGCTCCAGAAGCGTCTCGGCAAGGAAATCACCCCTGAAACCATCAACGAGTACCTGCACATCTTAAACCATGCAATGCCTGGTGGTGCAGTCGTTCAGGAACACATGGTTGAGACCCACCCAAGTGTTGTCGATGACTGTTACTGTAAGGTCTTTACCGGAGATGCCGAACTCGCAGACCAGCTCGAGAAGCAGTTCGTCATTGATGTCAACAAGCTCTTCCCGGCAAAGCAGGCAGAGCAGCTGAATGAGGCTGTTGGCAAGTCACTCTGGCAGGCAATCCACATCCCAACCATCGTCTCACGTACTTGTGATGGTGGAACTACCTCCCGGTGGTCTGCCATGCAGATCGGTATGTCCTTCATTACCGCATACCGCATGTGTGCCGGAGAAGCAGCAGTCGCTGACCTGTCCTTTGCAGCAAAGCACGCTGGTGTTATTCAGATGGGTAGCCACCTGCCAGCACGTCGTGCACGTGGTCCAAATGAACCAGGTGGAATCATGTTCGGCCACTTCGCTGACATGGTCCAGGCAAACCGGAAGTATCCAAACGACCCGGCACGGGCATCCCTTGAGGTTGTCGGTGCAGGAACCATGCTCTTCGACCAGATCTGGCTCGGTTCCTACATGTCTGGTGGTGTCGGATTTACCCAGTATGCAACCGCAGCATACACCGACAACATCCTCGATGAGTTCACCTACTACGGTATGGACTACATCAAGG
>CAZEWE010000123.1:0-3065 GCA_964515765.1 uncultured Methanospirillum sp.
GCATTGAGCAGCCATGCAATATATGCGGCATTGTTCTCTAGTTCTTTGTTTTTGATATACTCAAAGCAGAACCAGTTGTTCCCGAAAACCGGCATGGCACACTGGTCAAGGATAGGGGTGTCACGGAACTCTTCATGCACGTGTGGTGCAAGAAGCGGGGGCATTGCTGCTTCATTGGTGAACGTATATCCCATACGGGCATAGGCATATCCTGTCTTCCAGGTTGAAGGAATCGAGAATCCCATCTCCATACGTTTTCCCTGCTTGACAATACCTCCCCGGTATGATCCTCGGAAAAACTTGTCTTCAGGACGCATCGTACGGCCTGAATTGACTTTCGGACCAGCAACATGCGTATGAATGTCCACTCCGCCGGCCATGACCGTCTTACCGGAAGCATCAATGGTCTGTGCCTTTGATGAGACCTTGTCAACTATCTTGCCATCCTTGATGGCGATATCGGCCTTATCTCCTTTGATCCCTGAAATCGGGTCAAATACATATCCGTTTTTGATAAGAAGTTCTGCCATCAGGCCTCACCTTTTGCTACGAGTTCTTCCATCCGATCCGCAATCTTATTCAGGAGTGTCTCGTCATCCATGACTCCTTCCGGCGGTTCGATGACTTTTCTAAACTGGATCGGCACATTATCCATACGATAGACGATACCACCGACATCAACACCACAGATACAGACCGGGATATGGAGGTCAGAGATCTCTGATGCCATGTTGATACTTGGGTCAATCGTAACCCATGGGTGCTTTTTCAGTTGTTTCACTGCTGGAATGGGGAAGTGTGCTCCGGCATCGGTTCCGATATTTATGAACATATCAACTTCGTCACGCATTGCCATGTCAACCGAGCTGGTCTCACCCGGGTTCATGTGTGCATGATTCTGTTTGGTAAGGTCAAGACAGTAGGGGAATCCAAAAGTCCATGACCAGACAACTCCTGGGCCTGCGATGTTGTAGTGACCCCGCATTGCCATGATCGTCCACTTTGAGATCTTATTCAGGTCACGGGTGAGGGATATGGCAATATCGATATTGTGATTTCTGCCATCAGAGTGTGTCAGACCCATGCCGAAGAATGTCGTCCCGAACCGTGCATTCTTCATGATCTCTGCAACTTCAAGGATGGTTTCCTTCTTGATTCCGGCGACTTCATCCGGAAGGTCATCTCCATGGCCGTTTACGACCATCCGGAATGCATTAAAGAGTTCATAATCATGACCCTGCTTGACCTGCAGGTGGTAGTCAGCGACGTTTGCGGTATCGGTGTACCTGGGATCAATTACAATGACCGTTCTCTTCTTCTGTCCTTTTCCGGTGAAGAAACCACGGGGGAAGATAGAGTACCTGGACATGTGACGTGGATGTGCATGAGCAGGGTTCGAACCCCAGTACACGATAACATCAGCCCGGTTTTTCACTTCTCCAAGGGTACAGGTCGGGTACCCGTTATCAAATATGGCAAGGAAGGACGGACCATGACAGATAGTTGCACAGTTATCAAGCATACCACCGGCAATCTCCATAACCCGTGCTGCTGCTGCCTGTCCTTCACAGTTGGTGGAACCAAAACCATACATGAGTGGTTTTTTAGCCTTGATCAGGTGACGTGCCGTCCAGTCGATTGCTTCTTCGTAGGAGATGTCCTTCATGGAACCATCAGGCTGTCTCATTCGTGGGAGCCTGATACGATCCTTTGAACATCCATGCTTGAAAATTTCAGTTCCGATGGCACAGACGTTTTCTACTTCAAGGATATCTTTTCCATCATCAGAAACAGTGACCCTGACATCATCACAGGAACACCCGCAGTACGGACATCCGACATTCTCGATTACTTTTGGCATTATTGATCACCCTTCCAGAGCCCGACTGATCCCTGGACCAGTTCAAGTGCCGACTTTAATTTTTCATCAGGTGCTGGTTCAACAGTGACAGGAAATCCACTATACTGGGGTGCACCGGTTGACTGTGTCCGTGGTGGAACTACCTGGTTTGCCCATACTCCCTGCCTGATATGGCAGAGACCCGGATAACAGGTCTGACGACCCGCTACTGCTTTTACAACGACTTCACCGGATTCACTCTTCACACGGACATTGGTATTTTTCATGATACCGAGTTCTTTCATGTCCTGGATATTCATCTCGATGATGCTGCAGGCGTCGAAGTATTGTCTGGAGGTTTTCCCTATCTCCATGGCAATACCCTCTTCGATTGCCCGCTGGGTTATCATGTTTAACGTTTTTTTTGTAGTCATAGGATCTCCCGATAATCCTATTAGAGAATGCAATACCTGACCAGACCATTCGTTACCAGTATCTGACCCGCTTTTGTGCCCATATTATGCCTATTATTGTGATGGTTGGAATGGATTCATGTGTGTTACCATTTAACCAATCTGTAATATTGCATGGTGGAAATCTGCACATGGGTTCTGTTGATTCCTGATATCTTTCATGTTTCAATCATTCTTACCCACCCGAAGGGTCAGATGATGAAGCAAACAAAGCAAGGCCTGATCAACAGATCATAATCTTTTTTGAGCAGTATATAGAGTTATTTTATGTTAAAATTAGGCATTGTATTGTCAATAATAATCTAATATTTTATGGTCCATACGATTTAGATTTCTATCCTATTGCTGTATTTAAAATTAAAAATGGCGATAATATTTGGATAAAATTAAGATTTTTTTTCTCTCAATTTTACTAAATTTATTGGGCATAAAAGATTGAGATAATAAAAGGGAATTGATTTCTTTTTCAGCAAATGTAATTAGGTATGATCACTCTTATGGGTGAATACTGACAGTAATACAAAATTTATTCAATTTTCGCCTGTATCTCTCAAATATATTCATAATACATGCAGTTATATCCCCATGAGTTTTTCATCAGTCACCCTTGAGCGGGGGGATTCCACCAAAATATGAAAGAATCGTCTTCTGGGTTTTTGACAACCGGTATGGAAAAATTGACGGCTGGTAGGATTTTATGACGTATATGGGTCGTAACTCTGCCAGGAGAGCTTCAAAAGATGGCGCCTCCG
>CAZEWE010000123.1:3165-7781 GCA_964515765.1 uncultured Methanospirillum sp.
GAAGGGTTTTCCCTGGTTTTATCGATAATGAAATATTTCCGGAATGATCCGGCACTTTCATTGAGGAGCTCTTCAATGGTGCCCGGATAATCTTTTGTTTCCTGTACCAGGTCACGAATATTCTGAAGATTTTTATGAAATGCCAGCCGGTCTGCCTGTTCTCTTCTGATATCATGGAGGATATAGCCATGAACCTGATTCTTCCCATATGAAATTGAGAAGGGACGGATATAACTGGCCTCTCCCCGGTAATATCTGATATTTGCCGGGTGATCCATCTGTTCTCCCCAGGTGGATATATGTGATGATACCGGTCCATATGAGGCATCGGTTCTGGTGATAAAAGAACATCCGGCATTGATGATTCTGAGCATGAGGGAGGGGGAGAGATAATCCCAGTGGGGAACAATGATACCCTCTGGTATTTTCTTTGAGGCAATCTGATCAATTGTATCTTCTATTACGGCACGTTGAAACTGGAACGCATCAAAACCTGCAAGAATCTGTTTTTCAGGATCATAATGGATGCGGACTCCGAGTTCCCGCTCCAGAATTTCATCCGAAAAAAGTCCGCTTCCTTTCTCCTTCATCAGTTCTGCGATATCATGGAGCCGGAGTGTAAAGAGGACTCGTCTACCTGACAGATCATTAATAGATGCAAACATCCTCGAGAACACCTCCGCGACCGGCCGGTCAGATATCTTCTGCAGCACTAAAAGCAGATCCGCCTCACTGAACTCCGCACCAGGAATCAGTCTGGACAGATACGTGCTTTCCAGCCAGGTTGTTAGGTTTGCCGGAGGGCAGGGATGGATAAGCCGGTTGATAGTGAGCAGAATGACGGTGGCCGTTTCATCAGGGGAGCATGAGGTTAAAAGAGCTTCAATTATTTTGTGTGTCTTTACAGCCCAGTATGCGGGGATATATTCTCCAAATTCATAAATCTGGCCTACTTTTCCTCCCCGATCCTTCTTAACCGGTTCCCCGTCGATATTTTTCCCCAGATATTTTGTCTTCTGCCGCCACTTACCAGTATCCGGATCATAATAGGGGGTAATCTCATAGAGATACTCATGCCCTTTTATCTTCTTTTTTCGAATGAAGGATTTCATAATCTGGTTGTCATATGAATTCACCTTTTTATACATAATTAGGCATAATGCCCCTAATCAAAGGATTTTATATCTTTAACTGAAAAAATATTCAGTTTTATTACATATTTTAATGGTTAACTTTTTAATAAAATATATTTATCCCATGGTTTTTGAAACAATTGTGAAACAATGTCACTCAATAATATTGATCTGGTCCAGGTGGATGAATATGAGGCTGAGATCCTGAAAAATAAGGAAGAGGCAAAATTCACGACGAAAATGGAGGGTACCTGGCAGTATGACGAATCAGGGCCCCAGTTTTCAGCTGATACAAAGACAAACAAGGGCTCCGTCACATTTTCGTTGTCGCACCCGAACTTTTCAGGTCCCGGCCCATTTCCAAGTCCGATGTCCTATGGGCTTTTCTGGATGGTTGGATGTGTCAGTTCCACCTTCATGACCGCTGCAGAGAAGAAAAAAATTGCAGTGAAATCACTCAAAGCAAAGATTGAGGCCGATCTGAACTACTCAAAACAGTTTAATCTGGGAGAGGAACCGCTCATCTCTGCGTACCGGGTCTTTTTTGATGTAGAAACAGAGGCTTCAGATGCTGAAGTAGAAGAACTGAGACAAGCTGCACTGGCTGGGTGCATGGCAATGTATACGATCAAACATGCTGTTCCGCTCAACCTGACCGTTACCCGTACGTAGGTGTTTCATGAACCAAATAAACGATTTATTATCCGGCCGGAGAGGACCGATTGTTCTCGGAGTAATTATCGGCTTTCTTGCAGCCATTGTTCAGGCGCTGACCATTTCTGCCGGGGGGCCGGAGGCATACGGGTTTTGTGCACTCTGTCATACCCGTGACCTGGTGAATGGGATTCTGAATATTGTGTTAGGCACAAGCTTTGGTCTGGCCCCCGTATCCAAAGCTGCAATCCTTCCGGTCCTGACGATGATAGGAGTGCTCATCGGCGGAGTCATTGCTGCAAAAATGAGCCGCGAATTCAGGATAAAACATGCCCAGATAAAGGATATTCTGATCTATTTCATCGGTGGAGTACTTCTTATGCAATTTGGCCTTTTGTTTGGTGCCTGTCCATACCGGGCTGCATTACGACTCGGGTATGGTGATGTTGTCGCACTCTTTGGAATTATCGGAATCGTCGCCGGAGTCTGGCTGGCTCTCGCTCTGATCACCCGTTCGTTTAAAGGAGGCAACTAATGGCAGCAGGATGGATCTCCAAGGAACTTGCACTAGTACTTGTTCCCTTCATCACTCTGGTATCCGGCTGTATCATCGGATACTTTGCACAGAAAACCGGTTTTTGTGCTATCGGCGGATTTCGTGACTACATCATGTTCAGGCACACCCGTCTGCTGAACGGATTTATTGCCATGATCGTAAGTGCCATTGTGGCATTTTTCATCTTCCACATGATCACCCCCATGGCATTTGAGAACTTCCCCTGGCTGGTGACAAAAGGAGTATTATCAGCAGTACCCGGAGCCCCGGCAGACCTCTCACAGATGGCATACATCATCCTGGCCCTGATCGGTGGGATTGGTATGGGAGTTATCGGCGTATATGTCGGTGGCTGCCCGCTCAGACAATTTGTCATGACCGCTGAAGGGAGTATGAAATCGCTCTGGTTTGTGATTGGTATGGCGGTTGGAAGTGTCGTATTCTACCTTGTTACGGCAGGATTTGTAGTCGGCCTGATGAAATCGATGGGGCTCTAATATGGTTCAGAAAAAGTTAGACATTAAGGGCGTTGTATGCCCCTTTTGTGTATTGAAAGTGAAAACTGCTCTTGATGAGATGAACGCCGGAGATGAACTGATTGTAGTCAGCGATCATCCTCCTGCAGCAAAAGACTCTATCCCGGCATTTGCCCAGATGAACGGATTCCAATGTTCTGTCCGGCCAAGTGAACCCGGGCTCTGGGAATTATCCATAAAAAAATAATTTTTGGCGATTGAGTGAAAAAACCAGATACAGAATACTCCCTGGGCAAAGTGCTGCTCTCCAGCCATATCTCAAAGGAGCGAATGCTCTGGCTGCAGATGGTATTGCCTTCACGAACTGATCCGGCTGATCCGGATGCCGAGTCCCCTTTCACATTCTACCTGTGTGGGGATGCCCTGTATAGTCTGGTTCATCCTGAAACGGCCCCCATATGGCAGGAACTAGGAAAAAGGCCGGGTGTTCAGATTATTGCAGAGGCTGAAGACCTTGCTGACATGGGCCTGCTCACTGGAACTGTGGAATCCGGGCCAATAAAGAAAGGAAACCGGGGGGTTCTGTTTTTAAAAGAGGGAGACGTTCCGGTCTCTTCGGCAGGATTTCTCCATCTCTACAGCCCGTACATGCATCGCCATACCGACCAGTTTCTGGCATGTATTGACCAGGCGGTCTCGTTATCTGTTCCGCTCTCGGTAATACTCTATCTGGACGGGGTTCACCTCTGTCACACAAACCAGGTGACAACAGAATTTGAAAATGTTGAACGAGGCCTTGATCAGATTCAACACAAAGCACAGGATACCGGGACCTCTCTCACTATTACCGCCTGTCAGCGATGTAGTCAGGCACGGGGATATCTCCATCCGGGAACTGAAGAAGATAAAATTGCCCCCTGTTTTCGTAAAGAAGTGGAAGTCTCCGGATTGTCAAAATTGATCCCCTTCTTTTCCACTGCAGAAATAGTTTTCAGTGCAGACTGCATGGACATAGCAGGAAGCGGAGATGAAGCATATGTCCTGGTAATTACCGGGACTCCATATGGGACAGAACACACCTTTGGTGCCATATCCTTCGCCGTGGCACTGGCAGGAAAAAATATCCCTACCTATGTTATCTTTGTTGAAGAGGGGGCGTATTGCTACATACCAGCCCCGGAAAGCAGGTTTTCAGGCACCGTCCGGGATATTCACGGAGTCATCGAGGCAACTGCCATACCCGGGCTGCTTGAATATGCAGTTCTTGAATGCTCGTTATCAGAAAGAGGGATACCTGCGGATTATGAGATCCCGGATTTTCAGGTGTTCGGGCCTGATGACACTACATCACGTATACATACATTAATAACCGGAGGACATCATGTCAGAGTGCTTATATGGTAACGTTGATTGCTCAATCAGGGATTTACGAAATGAAACCTGCACCAATGTCTCAATTCAGCTCTCGCTCCTCATGAAACGAATAAAACGGGGTGAGGTAAAAAGGATCATGCTTACCAGAAAACAATATGATCAAATCGAAGGAATAAATCAGCGGTTTCATCTCTCCATGCAAAAAGAAGAGTCCGGGAATGATTATCTCATCACGATATCACACCGTGATACTTAAAACCAGGTCTGATAGAACTCCCGTTCCGTCGTTTTCTGAGATCTTCTCTCCTTTTTATCAAAAAAGCCGGAAGGAAAGGTGTTCAGGTTCTCATCCTGTATCCCTACTTATTTGCTCTCTTCCATCTCATCCCGGATCTCATCTTCATGCATGACAACATTCCATTT